>PMBY01000009.1:0-187 GCA_003153875.1 Myxococcales bacterium
GCCTTCCTGATGGCTGACCTGGGCGTCACCAAAAGCCATTCGCGTCCCCACGTCTCCGACGACAACCCCTTCTCCGAGGGGCACTTCAAGACCATGAAGTACCGTCCTGATTTCCCCGACCGCTTTGGCTCCGACGAACACGCCCGCGCGCACTGTCGGGCCTTCTTCCCCTGGTACAACACCGAGC
>PMBY01000009.1:273-10211 GCA_003153875.1 Myxococcales bacterium
CGAGGCGGGGGCGGCGTCTGCGGAGCCGGCCGATCTGCGCGCCCCCCAGAGCGCGCAGGCCGGCGGAGCCGTGGATAGCAAGCTGACCGTCCTCGCCGCTCCCGCCGGGGGCTCACTCATAGAGCTTGCTCACTAATTCATGAAACCCACTGTCTCATTCACGTTGACAAGTTCCGNNCATTCACGTTGACAACTTCCGCTGGCTGTCGGCCGGCTTGATCGAACGAACAAGCGCGTGTTACCTTGTCACAAAATGAGACGCCACACGGTGCGTAAGATGAGTCCGGAGGCGCTCGATCTCGGAGATCGACCACGGTCAAGGAAACACAAGACCGTGGGCTTGTCGCAGGGTGGTTCGTTTCAGCCAACCTGCACGCGCTTGAACCGCGATCGATTTCTGATTGCTCTTCAAATGAGATTCGCCAGCGTTGCGAGCCGCGAGCAGCCCCAAGTACCGACTTTCCATCGAGATCGGACGATCGATGAGGCGTAAGCTGCCTTTGCTCCGAGGCTTGGCGATCCTTGCCGTGCTCGTCGCCCATGCGTCCCTGTGGGCGGTGGTCGACCTGCTGCCCGATGCCGGGGCGGCATTGGACCTCCACGGTTGGACGTTGGTGCAGTACCGCGTGTTGACCTCGGTGGAACAGCTCTCTATCTTTGCGGTCCCATCCTTTTTCTTCATCACTGGCGTCTTTGCGACGTACGCAACCCGCGGTTCGTCGTTCGCCGAGAACTGGCCGTTCATTAAAAAGCGACTGTGGGCGCTGCTGTTGCCACTCGCCATCTGGTCCGTGGTCGCACTGTCTGTAGACGCCTTTTTCGGCATCAAAGATTGGCCGCTCTATTGGGTTCGTGCCCTTCGCCGTGGCGGCGTCGAATGGGGTTACTACTTCGTGCCCGCACTCGTGCAGTTCTATCTGCTGACGCCATGGTTTGTACGTGCTGCAGTTGCACATCCGCGTCGCGTGCTCGCGGCCATCATCGTGGTGCAATTGCTGGTCATTGTCCTGCATCTGGCAGGGGGACCGGCGCCCGACAGCTTCATCGCGGCGATTCCGGGTGCTGGCAAGTGGCCCGGCGGGAACTACCCTGCGTGGCGTTGGATCCTGTATTTCGGATTGGGCATCTTGGCCGGACGCCACAGCGCCGCGGTAGAGGAATGGCTCAAGTCTCACCGTCGCCTTCTCGGGGTGGGCGCTCTGGTGTTTTCCGGAGTCGCTGTGCTCGAAGGCACGTTGCTCGCAGATGCCTATCGGAATGTGGAGTGGTTTCTGGGCCAGCAGCGGTTGGGCGTCACTTTCGCAGCCCTCTCGGTGATCGCTTACTTCCTTTCGTTGGATATCAACGCCACGGTCCGCACACGTTGGATCGAGAAGGTCGGCGTCCGGTCATTTGGCATCTTTCTCATGCACCCAATTGTGATGAAGGGCGCGCACCACGTGCTCGGGCGGGTTCTCCCATCGCTGTGCCAGCGGCAGGTCATGGTGATGTCAGCCGTATTTCTGGTGCTTGGGTTCGCCCTGCCATGGCTGGCAATCGAGGCCGTGAGCCGGTCGCGTTGGAAGCGTATGACGCTGCACCTCTTCGGGCACTAGTTGAACCGCACGCCCAGCAGGAGCGACGTGGCGGCCGGGCATACTGTCTGCCCTTTTCTTCGGCGCCGTGTGGAACATCTCGGCTCGCTTGAAGGTCTAGAGTTGTGGCAGTGTAACTGCTACAGTGGCCCTGTTTTCATCGCATCCCGATCGAAACGCACGATGCCTAGAGCGCAAAAGTCGCGACTGAAGAAGGTCAAGCTGTTTCCCACCATCGCTTGGCAAAGAAGCGTGCGGCAAGAGCACGCTTCCTCCCAGCTGAAGCGCTGCGGCCGTGACAAGCGAATCACGCAAGACGTGGCCGTGTGGCTGACTGCGAGTCTCCGGCGCCGCACCAGAAGGTCGACTTGATGACCAGCGAACTGGTGTCGGTAGTCATCCCCTCATACAACTACGGACGGTATGTCTGTGAGGCGGTCGAGAGTGTCTTGCGACAAACGTACCAGCCGGTGGAAGTGATTGTCGTTGATGATGGATCAACGGACGATACGCGAGCGCGGCTGGAGGGGTATCGCGACCGAATTCGCTATGTCTACCAATCGAACCGCGGGCTATCGGCGGCCCGAAACACGGGAATTCGGGAAGCACGCGGCGTGTGGGTAGCGTTTCTCGACGCGGATGACCTGTGGCATCCTCAGAAGACCGAAGTCCAGCTTTCCGCCATCAAGCAACTCGGAGACATTTGCTTTTTTGGCAGCCCGCTCGCCGATACCATGCCCGAGCGGCTCGACCCGACGCCAGACGTAAGGCGGCTGGGAGTATCTGACTTTTTCACGTCGACCCCTCTCAGCGGGTCGTCGGCCGTGATTCGACGGGACTGCTTCACGCAAGTAGGCTACTTTGACGAAGCGCTCAAGAGTGTGGAGGATCGCGACATGTGGCTCCGGGTAGCCGCGCGTTTTCCCGCGGCGTGCATAGCTTCGCCGTGTTGGTACTACAGGCAGCATCCCGAGCAGATGAATCGGAACCCGGATCGGATGGCTGACAACTTCCTTGCCGTGCTTACCAAGTTCTTCGACCAACACCCCGAGCATCGCGCGGACCAAGCTCGGGCGTGGGCGTTCATGCATCTGGATTCGGCGACCTCGCACCTGGAATGCGGGAATCGCTGGAAAGCCGCTCAGCACTTGCTCAGATCTGTTGCGAAGCATCCGCTTCCACTGACTCCGCGAGGGCCACGTCCGCACCTACGCACGCGCATGCTTGTGCGCGTCGTAGTTGGACTGTCGACGGTCAAGGCTGCTCAAAAGCTAGTTCTGGCGGCACGTGGTTTTCGTCGAGGATGAGTTCATCAGCAAGGCTTCGCCCGGTGCCCCCTTCCGAGCCAGCGTAGCATTCGTCCGCAAACCAATACGGGAATCCCCAACGGTCAAGGTAGACAGCTTCCGAGTGGCGGATTCGTGCGGCGTCCACGGTCCTCACCTTCAGTGAGCCCCTGCATCAGCTTGGCTTTCACGCTAAGCACATGATCTCCGAGCTCCGCGACCTTCTTCTCCCATGTCTCACGCTCCATGCGCCGGCTGCGCTCTTCGCGTGCGGCAGGTGAATCCTCGGCGATCGCGGCCTCGCAGGCCGCTACGAACTCTTCCTTGGTCCGGGCGACCCTACACACATCTTTGTAGAGCATCACCTCGGGAAGTGCCGTCGAAACTACGGGGAGACCGGCGCTCAGGTATTCACGGAGCTTGATCGGGTTGACATGGATGGTCAGCTCGTCGACGACGAACGGGATGAGCCCGGCGGAAAACGCTTTGCAGTAGCGTGGGAGGTCGGCGTAGGGACGCCTCTCAATGTGATGGATGTTCGGTCGTCCTTTCAGCCGCGAGATATCTGTCGCTGCAGGGCCGATGAGTACGATGGACCACTCAGGATGACGTTCGGCCAGGTAGAGCAACAGATCCTTATCGATCCAATTCTGCAAGAGTCCAAAGAAGCCCAAGATCGGACGAGGCAGATTGGCGAGTTCGGGGTGGGCTTCAAGATTGTCACCCAGGGCCTTCGCGAAGTGACCGTGGTCCACGCCGTGAGAGGCGAGGTAGCACTCTGGGTTGTGGACCCTCTTCTTTTCGAGCAAAGACTGAGACGTGGTGAACACCACGCTCACCTTGCGAAGGATGTCCTCCTCCATGGCACGCATTCTGTTCGCGTCCACGTTCTCGAACTGGGAAAACTCGTCGGTGCAGTAGTAGACGGACAACTCCTCCCCAAGCTTCCCCACATAAGGCGCGGCTGTCGGCAGGAATGACCACAGCTGAAAGCGGGGCATATTCAATTTCCGCCTTAGTAGGCTGATCGTCGTCTTCAAGATCTGCGTGTTCATCCGGGCGGCCAGCGGGCTCGCCGGAAAAGGCAGAACGATCGGTGTGTAGACCCAAAGATTCGCAGCCACCTGCTTGGCGCCTTGTCCAAAGCTCGAAAGCTTGCTCAGGATTTTTTTGATATCCCGTCCGCTGGAGAGGTTCGGATTTCGCGTGGAGATTGAGTTCAACCAGAGCACCCGGTTGTGCTTCGCCAATAGGCGCATCACGTGGTTATTGCTTGTCGGGTCTTCGGACCAATCTTTGGCGAAGCAGACGATGTTCTCGCCGATCAGCATGCAGTTCCTCTTGGCCAGATGTCCCGACGCTCCCAACTCCCAATCATGGGCAGATGAACTTCGAAAGGATAGCGAGCCTCGATCCGCTTGTAAACCTGATCGACCAGGCGGAGCGCCTTTAGGTCGCGCCTTCCTCGAGGAAACTGGCTCATGGATTGGCGCGGAATCGTGGGCAGGTCTTTCGCGAGGTCGGCCAGAGTTTTTACCTTGAAGAGATCGGCATGCTCACTCAGAAAGCGACAAATCCCTCGCAAACGTCGGGCATTGACCAGGTTGATCCGACCACTCCTTTGCGCGACCGAATCAAGGTGAAAAAACTCAAAAGAATGCGTGACCAGGGTTATCTCCTGCAGGCCGAGGCGATGGGCCTGCAAGAGGAGGTGTTTCATCTCGGGGAGGCCAACTGCCGTCACCTGCAGAGGTCGGAATGCCCCTCCAGGCTCGCGAAAATTGGTCACCGGGAGCTCCCAGACACCACAGCCCGTGTCGAAGAGCCCGGCTTCGATCTTGGGCCATCGGATTTTGCAATCGCTCGCCAAGTAGGACGGGTTGTAGGTGCTGCTGACACGAAGGCCATTTTCCTTCATCGCCTTCCAGGTATCGTTGTCGCCGCCAAAGTTGCCGGCCCGGAAGGCGACGATTTCGCCGCGAGGAACGCCAGCCTCCTCGAGGATGTCCATGCCTCGTCGCAAAAAAGCTGTCTGCTTCTCAAGCGGATAATCCGCTAGATTATCGGAGGAAAGGCTTTCATTTTTGCTGATCCAAAAAGCCTGAGCCTGTCCGGGATGAATGTGGAGTTGCACGTCGTGTCCGCGCTCACGGATAGTCCGGCACACGCTGGACAGCCCACCCAAACCGAAGAAAGCGCTGCCGATCGGCTCGACGAAGAACGTTGCCTTGAGACCGAACTCGTCGAGATTTCCCATGATGAGATCGATGCCGAGCTCTCGCTTCTGATTGGCGAACCGACCGAACACGCGAAGATCGTAGCCAGCGGCGGGTAGCAGAGCTTTCCCAACATAGCGCTCTTCACGGCATTCCACGTCGACTGTGAGATAGACCTGCGTCACGTCACGCCTCAGCCGGAAAGAGGGCGCCCATGATCTCTACGATGCGTGTCGCGGCCTTGCCATCCCAGAACTTGGGGATGCGTCCCTGCATAGGCCGCTTCTTAAGGGTCTCGTAGGCCGACAAAATGGACTCGCGCTTGGTCCCCGCCAGGATGTTGGTTCCCTCCTCGATCGTGACTGGACGTTCGGTGTTCTCGCGCAGCGTGAGGCACGGCACGCCGAGGGCAGTCGTCTCCTCCTGAATCCCACCCGAATCGGTGATGGTCAGCGCCGAGCAGGCCATGAGCTTGACGAAATCGAGATATCCCATGGGCTCTCGGATGATCCAGCGTGAAGTCTCCAAAGGGAAACCCATGGCTTCCAGCTTGGGTCGTGTCCTGGGATGGGCTGGGAAGACGATCGGCAGATCGACGGCGATGGTATCGAGCACTTTGAATAGATCGCGAAGCGAGTTTGAGTCATCCACATTGCTCGGTCGATGCAGCGTGAGGACCGCATACCGACGCTCGGTCAGGCCAATCTGCCCCAAGATCGGCGAGGTCATCGCCTGCTGCTTCGCGGCAAGAAGCGTGTCGATCATGACGTTTCCGACATAGTGGATGCGATGCTCGGAGATCCCCTCTCGTTTCAGGTTGGCCAGTCCGGCCGGGTCGCTCACGAAGAGCAGGTCGGAGATGACGTCGGTGAGCAGGCGATTGATCTCTTCCGGCATGTCCCAGTCGAGGCTACGTAGGCCGGCTTCCACGTGGACCATCACCGGTCGAGTCCGTGTTTCGTTCCTGAAACGAATGGGTTGCTTGAGATGGAACTTGGCCGTCACCAGGGCGCAGGCGATTGTGGAATTGACATCGCCTACGACGATCACCGCGTGAGGCTGCTCACGCTCCAGAACAGCCTCGAACCGCTTCATCACCTCCGCCGTTTGGACGGCATGACTACCCGATCCGACAGAGAGGTTCTCGTCTGGTCGCGCAATACGCAAATCCTCAAAGAACACTTTCGATAGCTTGTCGTCGTAGTGTTGACCGGTATGAATCAGCTTGGCCAGAAACCTGGGGTTCGCTGAGAAGGCCTTCATGAGCGGCGCGACCTTGGGAAAGTTGGGGCGTGCACCCGCAACGCACAAAGCGCGCAGGGTCATCTGCTGCTTTCAATGCGCGCGGCGTTGCCGGCGAACCCGGTGTTGCATGATAGAAACAAGATAGAAAGTGTTACATGAAAGGAGTTGGAGGGTAGTCGATTTTCTGCGTATTCCCGACCGCGTGCGCGCTCCGTTCGGAGCGTCGTAAACGGGACTGGTCGGTGGGAAGCGCTGGTGCTATTCACGGGACTTGTTCCCTTCCTTGCACAATCTCCTGTCCTTTCCATGCGTAACGTCTGCTGCGGTTTCTCGTGCTCGACCGGGCGGACGCATTCACTGGCCAACAGTCGGTTTGGCCCAGGCCTGTGCCCGGCGGAATACTTCCGCAAACTCGCCTGCCAATGCCTTTCGGTTGTAGCGCTCAATGTTCACCGGGGGAGGCTGGCTGGGAACTTTGCCATCGCGGAATTCACGCAGGCGTTGCTCGAGGTATGCCGCGATCTTCTCGTCATTGCGCGGAAGAAGGAGATCGCCAAGGCGGCAGTCGCGGATGAGGTCCGCAAGCGCCCCGTCGGGCGCCAAAGTTAGGCACGGCCGCCCCAGCGCCATCAACTCGAAGACCTTTGCGGGATAGATATGCTGAACTCCAGGCACATCATCCAGCAAACACAGCAATAGGTGGCTGTTGTTCACCTCTCTTAGCATGACGTCGTGAGGCAAGTAGCCGACGCATTCGACGCCCAGCGCCCGCATGCTTTCAAAGGCAGCCAGCTCTGTCTCGACGATGCGCCCGATGAATCGCAGGCGCAGCAGGCGGGCAAGCTCAGGCTCAAGTGCGTGCAGTCGGCGCACCGCTGCGAGCAGGCCGACAGGGCTGGTAAGCCGAAACACAGTGCCTGCATACGTGACTGTCAATCGATCGTGCGTCGGCGTGCTCGGCTCACGTGGAACGTCGTCAAGATCGTAGCCGTTGGGAATGGCGAAGACTCGATCTGGACGCAAGAATGGAAAGCGCGCAAGTAGGTTGGCACGAAACGCTTCGGTTGCAACTGTCACCGCGTGGGCAAGTCGCAACAGCTGAGGCTCAAGCACATCTCCGACCAAGCGGGGAAGTTGGCCTGCAACCATTTCGTAGCTCTTGCGCAGCGTGATCCATTCGTCTCGGTAGTCGAGAACGACGGCTGTTCCACGGGAGAGTCGAACGTTTGGGGCCAGCAGAAACTGAGAGAAGGGTGGGCCACTAATAAGGACGACGTCGTCGCGGTCCTTTCCTGCCAGCCGCCTCGCCATCGTCATCTGCGCACCTGGCTGCCAGAGAATTTGCGGATCGGGTGCCAACAACTGGCGAGCAGCAGACGTCAGACTTCGCACGACGCGCGCTCGCAGCGAACCGCTTTGGTCACAATTCGCACGCCAAGTCCGCGCCTTGGCTGTGTATCCTGGTTCGAGAGTGCGGGTCCGCAAAACCGTCATCGAAGGATCTAGGTCGCGCACCAGGGAGTCATCCTGCAACGGTACCGACGGATTCCGCGCTGTCATGACCGTTGGGGTTACACCATGCGACGGCAGATACTTGGCCAGCTTCGAAACGCGTTGGATTCCAGCGCCCCCAGTGGGCGGGAATATGTACGAAACCAAGAGTGCGCGCAGAGCATGTTCCATCGGGCGCTTCCCTTGCTAGTACTGCGACATCGGTCGCTTCCGTGCCGTGGATCCCAAGTTATCACCTACTCGCTGCGCCATATCAACCGATAGCACGAACACTTGACGACTCTCGGTCACTTGGTCAAGGGAATAGCTGCAAAGTCGTGTAGGTGCTTCGACAAGGCGAAGTCGTAGCGGACGTGCCAGGGCACGTGCACCATGGCTCTTCTCGGCCTCGCGCCCGGCCGCAACCTCTCCATAACTGCTGGCGGCTATCAGGTCAACGCGTCGCACAGCGCACCTTTCGGCGCCCTTCAGCGGCTTTCCTGGCGTATAAAGTTCGGGCACCTTGCCACCTATGTTTCTTGAGAGGCTACCATGCGCGTGCTCGCCTACACGAACCTGTTCCCCTCTTCCCGTGAGCCCACACGCGGCATCTACAATCTGCAACTTTTCAGCGCGCTGTCGCAATACTGCGAAGTCCAGGTCGTCTGTCCTGTTGCCTGGAGGAACCGTCTCCGTTCCCCCATCGAGCTGATTCGTTGGCATTCGGAGAGCCACGGCGGGCTCGAGACTCAGTACCCGACGTTCGTGCCCATCGTGCGGTTCGCGCCGCGCCTCAATCCCTGGCTCATGTACCAGGCGACTCGCGTCTCTGTGGCACGAACCCGCAAGCGCTTCCCGTTCGACGTGATTCTCGCCGCTTGGGGGTACCCGGATGCTGAAGCAGCGCTGCTGCTCGCACGTCAATACCGCTGCCCATTGGTGACGAATCTGCTCGGAAGCGATGTGAACGACTTGGCGAATAGGCCCATCATTCGCGACATCGTCGCGGGTACTGTTCAGGCCTCGCAAGCGATTGTCGTGATGAGTGAAGTGATGGCGAAGGATGTTGTCGCGCTTGGGGTGCCGCGTTCCAAAGTCACGGTGCAACACAACGGCGTGGATCGGGAGCGGTTCCAGCTGCGCGACAAGCATGAGGTCAGAGCTAGGCTCGGGCTTCCTCTGCAGCGTCCTATGGTGGTGTTCATCGGAAACCTCGTCCCAGTGAAGGGGCCGGATGTCCTTCTCGACGCCTTCACAAGACTACGGGAGGAGATGTCAAGCGACGCAATGCTGGTCATCGTGGGTGACGGAGACTTGCGCCGAAGCCTCGAGCAGTCCCTCGAAAGGCGTGGCCTTCTGCAGCACGTTCGGTTCATGGGAAGGCGACCCCACTCGGAAATGCCCAACTGGATTTCCGCTGCGGATGTGCTGTGCTTACCGAGCCGAACTGAGGGGTGTCCCAACGTCGTGCTTGAAGCATTGGCTTCAGGGCGCCCTGTCGTTGCCACCCGGGTTGGCGCCGTTCCTGACCTACTCACGGAGAGCACTGGTAGGCTCGTTGATGTGGGCGATGCGAAGGGGCTCGCGGACGCCTTGGCTGCCAGTCTCGGCACAAAGTGGGAGGCGGAGCACATTCGCGCTTCCGTTGCGCAGTTGACTTGGGGCTCCGTGGCCCACACCTATTTCCAGGTACTCGAACGCGCACTGAACCTTGAGTCCGCAGCGCAGCCGCTCCCCTTGTAGGAAAGAATCGCGGGAGGGTGCTTTCAATCATCCTAGCCCGTGCAAGAAAACCAGACATGTCTGCTGCCAGCACTCCACCCAGCGCGTTTTCTTCGCGGACCATAGGCCGTGATCTCCGCTTCGATTTTCTTCGTGGCCTAGTGTTGGTTGCCATTTACAACGACCATCTAGAGCACCGAACGGTTTGAAATCCCAGTCAAATCGCGGCGTTGCGTAGGGCGGACAGGGCTCTCTCCGCCGAGCGCGCCATCGTTCAGTGGGCTGAGCGGGTTCGGCATACGCGCTCGGTGGAGAGAGCCCCTTGCCCGTTGACGTTCCAAATTGTGGGAAATTGGCTCTGTAGATCAGGGCGTGATTTTGATGAATGCCACCGGCGACTATGG
>PMBY01000462.1 GCA_003153875.1 Myxococcales bacterium
CACCAGCAGCCTGATCGAGAACAACATGGCAAACGAAGGTGGCAGCGCGGTCTTCTTCGTGAGTAACAACCAAACCGGGTCAATCACCATCGCAGACTCGATCACCCGCAACAACCCCCGCGGCACTTTCGAGACCCCCAATCTTCCCGGCTTCTACGTCATCGCCAAGAGTCCCGCCCAGATCATCAACTCGCAGATCCTGCGCTGAGGCTATCCGCCTTTCGCCAGATTCACAGAGAGCAGGTCGCTCAAGGCGCAGCGGCAGCGTCGGGCAGCAGGACAACGATCATCTTGCCCGCGTGGTCTTTGCGCGCGGCCAGCGTCGCAGATGCAGAAACAACCGCGCCCGCCGCGATGCCAACCAGGATCCCTTCTTCCCTGGCCAGACGCTCGGTCATGGCCAGGGCCTCGTCGTCCGCCACTGTGACAACCTCGTCGATGACGGAACGGTTCAGGTTGGGCGGAACGAAGCCCGCGCCAATACCCAGGATATGGTGGGGGCCGGGCTTGCTGCCGGAGAGCACGGCCGAATCTCGTGGCTCGACCGCTACGATGCGCACATCCGACTTGCGCGCCTTGAGCACTTCGCCCACGCCGGTCAGGGTTCCGCCGGTGCCGACCCCGGCAACGAAGACGTCCACCTTGCCGTCGGTGTCACGCCAGATTTCCTCAGCCGTGGTGTCGCGATGGGTTTGGGGGTTGGCCGGGTTCTCGAATTGCTGGGGCGAGAAGGCGTTGGGGTCGCCGGCCACAATTTCTCGCGCTTTAGCCACGGCGCCGTCCATGGCCAGATGGGCGGGGGTCAACACGACCTGGGCGCCGAGAAGGGCCAGGATTCTGTGCCGGTCGATGGACGGGCTCTCGGGCATGGTCAGGATCACCTTGTGGCCACGCACCGCCGCGACCCAGGCGAGGGCGATGCCCGTGTTGCCGTCGGTGGGCTCCACGATGGTCATGCCGGGGCGAAGCTTGCCCTCGCGTTCAGCGGCCAGCACCATGGCCAGGGCTGCGCGATCCTTTTCGCTGTGACCTGGGTTGAAGGACTCGAGCTTGGCGACCACGGTGGCCCGGGAGTCGCGAAAGATGCGGTCCAGCCGCACAAGCGGCGTGTTGCCGACGAGATCAATCAGGCTGCGCGCGATATGCATCGGTGTGCTACTTCGCTCGCTTGACGCTGACCCGGAAGCTCGGGCCCTCGGGCGTGATGGACAGAATCTGGTGGCCCTGCTCGGTGAAGCTGACGGGCACGTTGTCGGTCGGGGCGCCGCCGTCGAGCAGCACATCCAGCGTCTCGCCCACAGCGATTCTCTCCAGTGCGATCTGGGCCTTCACGAAATTTATCGGGCAGGCCACGCCACGGAGGTCGGCGACCGGGGCTGCGGACGTCTGTGTCGCCGCTGGCGCCGGTTTGGCGATCGGGGCGAGACGAAACTGGAGATTGGCGTCCAGGGAAGCGAACAGGTCGAGCACCCGCTGGTGAAAGGCGCGGGCTCTTTCCAGCAAGTCGTCCAGGTTCTCCCGATCTCCGAGACGCCAGTCGAGGGCGGCAGCGAGCAGTAGTTCGGTATCTTGCGCGACCCATCCTGGCGTGATCAGGTGCTGCGAGACCGCGTCGGACACCTCGCGGTCCTTGCGCGCTTCGATGCCAAAAAGCGGCAGCAAGGCGCGAGCGGTTGCGGTGATGGCGCGGTGGACATTGGAACTGCGGCCAGGGCCAGTTGCCGATCGTTGAGCCTCGGCCAAGGCATCGGCCGCGTCTTCCAGGTCGACGCGGACTACATCAAGAACGCCAGCGCCGCACTCACCCGGTCCGCGACCAGCCAGCGAAAAGGGCTCGCTGCCTCCGACGTCGACGAAGAAATCCTTGGGCACCTGGTCTGGCACGCGGGCGTAGCGCGCGACCAACGAGCGCAGCGCCTCGACGCTGGCAAGACCCTTGGCGTAGATTTCGGCCACAAGGTCGGGCACCAGTCTGGCGGGAACCGCGCCCAGTCGCTCGCCGAACTTGACGTGGTTTTCTTCAGGGCGTCCGTCAGCCAGGACTTCGTAAAGCGGCATCAGTCGGCCGTTGTGTCGTCGGGCGCGCCCTTCGAAGCCGAGAGCCGCGATGACGTGATTGCCGCAAGCATTCGGGCAGCCACTTAGGCGAATGACTTCGGGACCAACGGCGGTGTCGACGGAACCAAGGCGCTGCTCCAAGGCTTCTGCGAGAGCCGGGGAGAGACACAGGCCCAACTTGCAGGTGGAGGCCCCGGCACAGGCGACGATCTTCGGCTTTCGGGGTCTGCCAGGGATATCGAGTTCGGCGATGGCCGCGCGAGCCGCCGCCACACGCTCGGCCGGGATGCCAAATACCAGCAAATCTTGCTGCTGGGTCGCCGCCACGAGGCCGGCGCCCAGGTCGCGAGCGATGTGGGCGACCTTGGTGAGATCGACTCCAGGAATTCGCCCGTTCTGCAGCTGCACGTGCAGCGTGAAGCGCGTTGGATCTCGCTCCGCCAGAAAGCCCGTGGGCACGGGCGCGTCGATTGCGCCGGGTGTTCCGGTGAACGACGCCGGAATCGGTCGCAGCGTAGGAACAGCCTCGGCCAAACCTTCGCGCTCCACAGCGGCGCGTTCCTTGCGGTACTCGTCGACAAACGCCTCGCGGCCCAGCCTGCGCAGGACATAGCGTAGGCGAGCCTGGTGCCTGTTGGCGCGATCGCCCAGGCGATCGAAGAGACGCTGTACGGCCTCGGCCACCAGAAAGATCTGCGCTGGTTCGATGAATTCCTCAATCAGCACCGCTGCGGCTGCCTGTGGTCCCAGCCCGCCACCCGCATAGGCGGCGAAGCCCTGGCGGCCGTCGCGCTCGTGGGCGAAAAGGCCCAAATCGTTCACCGACGCGAAGGCGCAGTCGTCGCTGCAGCCGGAGAAGGCGATCTTGTACTTGCGGGGCAGGCTGAACGAGCGAGGGCTCTGTAGCAGGTACTCGGCGGTGGCGATGGCATGCGGGGCCACGTCGAATGCGGCCTTGGGGCAGACCGAGGCACGCGGGCACGCAGTGACGTTGCGAACCGTGTTGCCGCCGCCGCCGCGCGCGCTGAGGCCGACTTCCAACAACTTCGCTTGCACGGCCACGGTGGATTCCAGCGTCAGATCGTGAATCTGGATGTCCTGGCGAGTGGTGACGTGCAAGACGCCGTTGCCGTACTGACCGCCCAATCGGGCGATGCGCTCAAGCTGGTGGGGCAGGGCCAGGCCGGCGCCCAGGCGCACGCGCACCATGAAGCGGCCTG
>PMBY01000407.1:0-20425 GCA_003153875.1 Myxococcales bacterium
GAAGTGCTGCTGCCAGATTCGGGTCTGGAAAAGTGCCGCGACATCGCCACCAGCATCGAAAAGGCTCTCAAGGAGATCGGCGGGGGCCCTCGCCTCGGCCTGGCCTGCTTTCCCCAGAACGGCGCTTCGCCGGGCGCGCTCATGGCCCACGCCTGCGCGCAGGCGCGCGGCAGTGACGATAATGCGCCCGTCGGCGCGGTCGTGTGCGACGCGCAGATGATGGCGCTGTATCAAAAGGCGCGGCAGGCGGCCAAGGCCAACGCCAACGTGCTCATCCTGGGTGAGACCGGGGTGGGCAAGGAAGTGCTGGCCAACTACATCCACAGCGAATCCCGACGAGCGGACAAGCCCTTTCTCAAGCTCAACTGCGCTGCTGTGGCCGAGACTCTGCTGGACAGCGAGCTCTTCGGGCACGAGCCAGGGGCTTTCACAGGTGCCAACAAGTCGCGCAAGGGTCTTATCCAGGCCGCTGACGGCGGGACTCTCTTCATCGACGAGGTGGGCGAGATGTCGCTGCCCATGCAGGCCAAACTGCTGCGCGCAGCGGGACAGGGCGAAATCACCCGAGTGGGCAGCACGACTGTCACCAAGGTCGACGTGCGCTTCATTGCGGCCACCAACCGAGACCTATCGAGCGACGTGAAGACTGGCCGCTTTCGCGAGGATCTCTACTATCGACTGGCCGTGTTCGACCTGATGCTGCCGCCCCTGTGCGATCGCAAGAGCGAGATCGAGCCGCTGGCGCGCAAGTTTCTCAGTGACTTTGCCAAGGATTCCCAACGGCAGCCCCCTGACCTCTCGGCCGATGCCCTGGCTCTCTTGCTTCGCTACGACTGGCCGGGAAACATTCGCGAGCTTCGCAACGTGATGGAGCGCGCGCTGGCCCTGTGTCCGGGCAGCACCGTTACACCCGAGCACCTGCCGCAGGACAAGCTGTCCGGCGTGCCCGCGGGCGCGTCGCCAGGCGGCGCCTCCCCTGAATCGTCCGAGGAGCTGGTGGCCGAGCGTCGGGCCATCGAGGCCGCGCTGGCCAACTGCGCGGGCAACCAGACCAGGGCCGCCGAGCAACTGGGCATCTCCCGCCGCACCCTGATCAACAAGCTGGCGCAGTTCAAAATCCCGCGTCCGCGGCGGTGACGCCGGCGGGGCTATCAGGCCCGCTACTGGCATGTTCCCGAAACACGATCAGTAAATGGGTGTCGTCGGCTCAGCACGGAGCATTCGGTCCCCCGCACGGCTGGCACCGTCCAGCGCTGCATGTGCTGTTGGGAAAAAGGCACGCCCCTCCTGCACAGCATGTATCACCCAGGGAACCGCAGCACGTTCCGGATTCACATATAGCGTTTGGGGCCAAGCATTCTCCGCCGCCGCAACATGGCTCGCTTGGCCCTCCACAAACGACGCATGATCCGGCGAAACACGTGTCCGAGGAAAGACCGCACGCCCCTCCCGCACAGCACGGCTCGCCGAGACCGCCGCAGCACAACCGAGACTCATCACAGGTAGAGCCCGAAGCGAAGCATTGTCCATTGATGCAACATGGTTGGCCTGCCCCTCCACAAGAAACGCATGATCCTGACGAGCAGACGTAGGGCCCTCGATTACAGAGACCGTCCGCGCAGCAGGGTTGGTTCAGACCGCCGCAGGTTTTGCAGGTCCCGGCAACGCAAAAGGTGCCATCCGCGCTGCAGGCGTCCCCGGCACAGCAGGGAAGATCCACCGCGACCCCGCACTTCACACAAATTCCGAGGTTTGGCGAGCAGGCGATATCGGCAGTAGAACAGGCAGCCCCAGCACAACAGGTCACCCCGAGAGTTCCGCAGGTGGGCGCTACCGAGCCATCCGCCGGACTTGCCGGGACGTCGGGCTGCGAGTCTACCCCAGCGTCAGGTACTTCTTCCACGCCGGCCTCGGGACCGCCCACCGCTATGGGCACGTCTGCTGGAGAAACAGGCAAGAGAGCATCGTAGGCGCCCGCATCCGGGACGACAAGTTGGCCCTTCCCATCGAGTTCATCGCTCCACGCGCACACCCCCTGGACGCAGAGCTGTCCGCTCAAACACTCGGCGTTGCAGTCGCTCCGGCAGCGCAAGTCGGTCGCGCAGATCAGCAACGGGCCGCAGGGAACGTCGGCGGCGCACTTGGCCTCGGCCTTTGCCAGGCAGACGGGGCTGTTGTCGACCTTGGTGCATGGCTGTCCGGCAGGGCAGTCTGCGTACGTGTGGCAGGCGTCGTGACACTTGCCCATGGTGCACACCAGGGAGCCATTGCAGTCGCTGTTCAGTATGCACGTGCCGCCCACATCGATCCTCTTCGCCGAGTTGCACCCGGTCGCGAGCCAAGCTGTAACGAACATCAAGCCAAGAACGCGCTGCCACGATCGGGACATTTCAGATCTCCAGTTTGTTTTCGTAACGCGACGAAGTTATCACAACGAAGGCGGCTATAGGCCTCACCCGCAGCCACCTGGGCACCTCAGCAAGCCCCGTGCCGACGCAGCCCGCGCCAAGAGTTCGGCGATTTCCGCCAGGATCCCTCTGTTCGCTCACCTGCGCTTGCACTTCAAGTGCAAACGGCTTCTGGGCTTTGCACTTCACGCGCAGTTGGCACGTGGCGCTGACCAGGCATTTACACTTCAAGTGCAAGTGGCTGAAATGCGCATTTGCACTTGAAGTGCAAATGACNNGCGCGCCGCCAGACACGCGGCACAGGTTCTGCATAGCGAAGGGCCGGGCCGCCGGACAGAGCCCCTCTTCGAAATGACAGCAGCCATGCCACGAACCATCTCCACCGCGCTCGGGATTGCCGCACTTCTTGTTGGGATCTCACGACCCGCGGCCGCACAGGCAGCGGCAGATATTCAGCAGAATCTGCCGGCCGTCCCAGATGCCCCAGCAGCGATAGATACCCAGCAAAGCTTGCCGGTCGTCCCGGAAGCCCAGCCAGCGACTCAGCAGAACCTGCCGGCCGTCCCAGAAGCCCCAACAGCGGTGGATATTCAGCAGAGCCCGCCAGTCGTCCCAGAAGCCCCCGCAGCGCCAAGTATTCAGCAGATCTCGCCTGTCATCCCAGATGCCCAGCCAGCGGCGGCTGTTCAGCAGAGCGTCCCAGAAGCCCCTGTGCGGCCCAAGCGCCTGCCCCTCTTGGGCGTCATGGTTGACGTGGGGGTGCCTGATGGGCTCATCGGCTCGCTGACGATTCGACCGCGGAAATGGGTGCGCGTTTCAGGTGGCGGCGGGAGCAATGGCATCAGCAGCGGCTGGCGCGCCGGNNCAGGACGGGGACGCCAACGCCCTGGCCAAGACTTTCGGCTTCGGCAGCAGCCGGGTCCTGCAAAGGGTTGGCTACCAGTACATGAACGCGCACCTGGGTCTGGATTTAGGCACTCGCCGCTTCGTCTTCTTCCTTCATGGCGGCGTCACCATGCTGCGCGGCCAGATTCACAATCTCGAGGCCTTGATCCCTTCCCCGCCCGCTGGCGACGCAAGCGCCACAGGCACAACCGAAGTGACCGTACGACACGACCCCAACGCCAAAGCCGTGGGACCGTCGCTGAAACTGGGACTGATTGTCTATGTCTGGTGAGGTGATTGAAATGAAACTTCGATTCTTTGTCCCCGTGTTGGCCGCGCTGACTGGCGGCTGTTCACCTTCTTTCGAGGCTGACCTGCCTGATGTCGAAATTGCCCAGCACGGATTGAAGATGACAGGCGTACCCGGAGCAGCGCAGGTCGGCGACTCATCGGTGACCAGCTCATTCACCTTCTCGTCATCCGCCTGGGCCAAGCGCATGAACTCCGAAATCTTGGTGCGTAAGGTGACAATCACCGCTGGCGACAGCCTCCCCAACCTCGACTTTATCAAGGTCGCACGTGTCACCGCGGCCGCCCCCGCGATCTCGGAAGTCACGACCGATCTCGTGAACTATGAACGGAGCGAAGACGCGCCATCCAGTTCAGCCATCGAGGTCAGCCTGCCGGCACCTATCAACGTAACCAGCCTCTGGTCTGCCAACCAGTTGGTCATCGAGTTGCAAGTGGCGGGACAGTTGCCCGAACAGGACTGGACGGTTGATCTGGCCCTGAATCTCTCCGGCAGCATCACGTACAAGTTCTAGCGTGCCCCGTGATAGAAGGCCTTTGGCGTTGCAATGGCTTGGTGGCACCAAATCTGGAGGATTGAAATGTCCGTATCGCGCGTTCTTGGCTTGATGGTCGTTTCCGCGTGGCTCGCGGCTGGTTGCAGTTCGACAAAGAAGATCGACGTGGGCGGCGCGTGCATCCTCAACAGCGACTGCAACGGATCCCTGGTATGCACCTCGGGTCTGTGCCACGTCGCCTGCCGGGCGTCGACCGACTGTTCCGCCGGCCAGAGTTGCATGAAGACGAGCGACTCGGCTGTCTGTGTGTTGCCCGCCGAGGTCACTTGCTCTGCAACATCATCGTGCAAGAACAGCCTCTCGTGCGCGCCTGACCAGCACTGCCGGACCGCCTGCATATCCGCCACGAACTGCACCACCAACCAAGTCTGCGCGAGCAACTTTTGCGCTGACCCGAACGATCCCGATCTCGTGAACGGCCAGATTCCGCCGACGGCAGCCCCGGATGCAGGAACCTTCGATACTTTGTCGCCTGACTTGCCGGCCGTTTCGCCTGCCGACGCGCCACCAGTGACCGGTCCCGAGGCCGGTGTGACCTACGATGCTTCTCTGGATGCCCCTGCTGGTCCGGATGCCCCGGCAGGGCTGCTCGACGCCGAGCCCGACGTCGCGCCTGACCTTGCTCTGCCTGGACCCGAAGCCGGTCCCGCCTGCACGAGCACCTGCGATGACGGCCTCTTTTGTACGACGGACACCTGCGTCGCTGGAATTTGCAAGAGCACGTTGAAGTCCGGCTATTGCGTGATCGACAAGGCTTGCTACAGGGACGGCGATACCAAGCCGGGCGATACCTGCCAGGCATGCACTGCCGCCACCTCCACCTCGCTCTGGACACCCGAGCCTGAGGGCGCGCTCTGTGGAACCGGGAAGTCCTGTCAGTCACATGTTTGCACCGCCTGCGGCGTCGTTGGCCAGGCATGCTGTGGCACAGCCACACCGAGAACCTGCGTGGTGGGAGCCGCCTGCAACACCAGCACGAACCAGTGCCAAGTCGACAAAGCCATCGACATTTCAGGCACCGAGGACACCATCTGCGCGCTTCTCCAGTCAGGCAGCGTGCGCTGCTGGGGAACGAACGGCCCCATGATGGGCGCAGCCACGGGTTCCAACGTGGCCGCGCCACCCATCGCTGGGCTACAGGATGCGGTCAACATTTCTGTGGGCTATGGTACCGCCTGCGCTGTCCGCGCCACGGGCGCCGTGGTTTGCTGGGGCAGCGCGCTTACTGGTGGAGCGCTGGTTCCCGGCATCACCAACGCCACGCAGGTATCGGCTGGCCCACACACTTGCGTGCGCACTGCGGACAGCAAGGTTCTGTGCTGGGGCACCAACAGTTATGGCGAGTTGGGGCTCGGAACTACCAGTACAATCACGACTTCCACTCCACAGGAGATGTCGGGTGTGACCGATGCCCAGAGCGTCGCGGCCTGTGGTGGTGCGACATGCGTTCTGCGAAAGGCTGGCCAAGTCTCTTGCACCGGCAACGCCCTAGAAAACGGTCAATCCGGCGCCACGTCAACGATTACCGACCTGCCGGCCGCTTCCAGCGCCGTTTCGTTGTCATGTTCGGTCGGCGCCTACGATGGTCAGGGTGGCTCCTTCTGGGCGGTCACGCAGAATGCTACCCTGCTTACCTGGGGATCCGGGCAGGCGTCACCTGGAAACGCGCTGGGCGTGGGACAGGTAGTTTCGGCCACATGGGCCAGAAACTACTATTCCGGCGCTTCTTCCTACCTCGCTATTCAAGAGGACAAAACGCTATGGTCAGTGGGGAATAACGGGTCGGGACAACTAGGGGATGGCACATTCACGTCTGCTACTGCCCACACAAGTCCCAGGCTGATCCACAGTGTTTCGCCAGTGAGTAATGTGGTTGCGGTTGCGGCAGCGTGGGCCACGATTGGTAACGAAGCCGCATGTTTGCTCCGCACCGACGGAAGTGTGAGCTGTGGTGGCGAGAATGGTGGCTCCCCAGGCACAGCAGTAGGCGATGGACAGCAGTCTCCGCAGGCTCCTCGCGCCTACTTCGTGCCCGTGGTGGGCATCCTTCCGGTCGCCAGCGAGGACGGCCAGTGCTACGACGGGGTTGACAACGATGGCGACGGCAAGACTGACCTCGACGATTCGGACTGCGCGCAAGACCTGGGCTCGGCCACGGGCAATAACGTTGCCACGGTTTCGTTCACCGGCGTCTTTGGCAACTACTTGAAGGAGAGTTGCAACAACACCGGCTACGGCGGTCCCGAGGCCGTGCTCACCTGGACCGCGCCCAGCGGCGGCTCGTTCCAGTTCGACACCACCGGCAGCTCGTTCGATACGGTCCTGGCCGCCTACAAGGGCAACCCGCTAACCAGCGCCGAGCTGGCCTGCAACGACGACGGCCCCACCCTGTTGAACGGCGCCTCTGCCATCCAAGTCAAGGTGGTCGCCGGCGACAAGCTCACCCTCGTGGTCGACAGCAAAGCCGCCCCAACTGGCCCCGCCTCCTTCACCCTCAACATCACCAAGCAGTGACCGGCGGCCTCAGCCTTTCTGGACACCAAAGCGAACTTGGAGGATTGAAATGTCCGTATCGCGCGTTCTTGGTTTGATGGTCGTTTCCGCATGGCTCACGTCCGCGTGCAGTTCGTCCAAGAAGATCGATGTGGGTGGCACGTGCATTCTCAACAGCGACTGCACTGGCTCCTTGGTGTGCACCTCGGGTGTGTGCCACGTCGCCTGCCACACAACGGCGGATTGCCTCGCTGGGCAGAGTTGCGTGAAGACGAGCGACTCGGTCATCTGCCAGTTGCCTGCCGAGGTCACTTGCTCTGCAACATCATCGTGCAAGAACAGCCTCTCGTGCGCGCCTGACCAGCACTGCCGGACCGCCTGTATATCCGCCACGAACTGCACCACCAACCAAGTCTGCGCGAGCAACTTCTGCACTGACCCCAACGATCCCGATCTCGTGAACGGCCAGATACCACCGACGGCAGCCCCGGATGCGGGAACCTTCGATGGGTTGTCGCCTGACCTGCCGGTGTCTGCGCCCGCTGACGTGCCACCGGTAGTTGCCGGTCCCGAGGCCGGTGTGACCTACGATGCTTCCTTGGATGCCCCTGCTGGCCCGGATGCCCCTGCCCCACTGCTCGACGGCGCCGAGCCTGACGTCGCCGAATCGGCGTCCGGCACGGGCGACGGCGGTTGTCCCGGAGCGTGTACCGGGAACACGCCGGTGTGCTTGAAAGGCGCTTGCGTCACGTGCAGTCCAAAAGATACGAAGTGCGCGTCGAACACGCCGGCAACGTGCAGCACGATAGGGGCATGGGTGCCAGACTCAGTGGCATGCACCAACCAGACATGCGTGAATGGGACCTGCCAGGGAGCGTGCGCCCCAGGGCAGATGCAGTGCGCGTCGAGCATGCAGCCGCAGACGTGCGGCTCGACGGGAACATGGCAGAACGCGACGGCGTGCGCGTCCGGGCAGTGTGTCAGCGGCACCTGCGTGGCGTCGCTGCCGAGCTGCCAGACGAGCGGTGCGGGTCTTTCCAACTGCGGTGCCAACAGCGAGAGCTGCTGCACGAGCCTGCAGGTGCCGGGCGGTACCTACTACCGGACGTACACGTACGACGCCGATGGTGGGACCGGCCAGGCGGATCCGGCAACCGTCAGTGGTTTCCGTCTGGACAAGTACCTCGTGACCGTAGGTCGTTTCCGGCAGTTCGTAAACGCATGGAAAGCAGGTTGGCTGCCTTCGGGCGGCTCGGGTATCCATACGCACCTCAATGGTGGAAAGGGACTAGCAATCGCCGGAACCGTTGGGGCATATGAGACGGGATGGAACCCAATTCTGTGGAACGCATATATCGCGCCGACGGATACGAATCTCTCTTCCTGTGGCAATTCCTCGACATGGACGCCCGCGGCGGGCAGTCAGGAGAACCTGCCGATTGACTGTGTGAACTGGTACGAGGCATACGCATTCTGCATCTGGGACGGCGGGGTTTTGCCGAGCGAGGCGGAGTGGGAGTTCGCGGCGGCGGGAGGCAGCGAGCAGCGTGAGTACCCGTGGGGGTCGGCGGATCCGGGTGATGGGTGCCAGTATGCGGTCTTCAATGACTGCTATCAGGGCGGCCCGGCACCGGTAGGCGCGGCGATGGCGGGAGCCGGGCGATGGGGCCAGCTCGACATGGCGGGCGACACTTGGGAATGGAACCTGGATGCGTACGGAACGTACGCCAACGCATGCACAGATTGTGCTCAGGTAGCCCTGCTCAACAACTCCCGGGTGCTCCGGGGGGGGGTCTATTACGGATGGGCGTCGACGATGTTGCCTCCGTATCGCTATCAAGCCGCCCCGACTAGCCGCATCGACGGCCAGATGGGCAGCTCCGGGTTGCGCTGCGCCCGGATACCATGACCCGAAAGAGCGGCGAATCACGTCTGATGCAGACTGGATGAAGTGGCTGGCTCGACTAACATTCCAGAACCTTGGGTCCAAATTGGCGGATCGAGATATCAGTATCGCGTGTTTGGCTCGATCGTTTTTTCGTCGTGGCTGGGGTTCGGCAACTACCTGCAGGAGAGTTGCAACGGTACCACCGGCGGCTGCGGCGGCCCCGAGGCCGTGCTCACCTGGACCGCGCCCAGCGGCGGCACGTTCCAGTTCGACACCACCGGCAGCTCGTTCGACACGGTCCTAGCCGCATACAAAGGCAACCCGCTGACAGCGGCCGAGCTCGCCTGTAACGACGACGGCACCGGCCTCACGGGAGGTGCCTCCGCCATCAAGGTCCAGGTCATCACCGGCGACAAGCTCACCCTGGTCGTCGACAGCAAAGCCGCCCCAACTGGTCCCGCGTCCTTCACCCTCAACATCACCAAGCAATGACCGGCGGCCTCGGCAGGTCGGGCCGCTCCACCTGACGGGGCACGCCTCACCCCGACCATTTTGTCGCCCATGTTGATTTTGGTCGTGACCCTTTTCTAGTTGCCCTGAGAGATCGCACCCTTGAGTGCCATGACAATTCTTTGCCCTAGCGGAAAAATATCATGCTAAATTTCCTCTATAGAGGAGAAACAGCATGTCACGTCCGCGACGTCACCAAGCCGCTATCATCGAGGATCTTGGCAAGAAAATGGTGTTTGTGGGCGGTCCGCGGCAGGTGGGCAAGACCACCATGGCCAAGCAAATCCTAGACGCTTCGGGCGGGGGACTCTACCTCTCCTGGGATCGCCGAGCGGATCGGGACACGATCCGGCAGGCGCGCTGGCCAGCGGAGTTGACCGTCGTCGTGCTGGACGAATTGCACAAGTGGCGCGCGTGGAAACGCTGGCTCAAGGGCGAGTTCGATGCGAACCGCGAGCGGCTGCGCTTTCTGGTCACGGGCAGCGCGCGCATGGACGTCTTTCGTCGCGGCAGCGATTCCCTGCAGGGGCGCTATCACCACTGGCGCCTGCACCCCTTCACGCTCGGCGAAGTCGAACACCCGGACAGCATGCGCACCCCCGAGCCTGGCCACGAGCTTCCGCTCGATACGCCGGGATCGCAGGAGACAATCGATGCCCTGATGACCTTCGGGGGATTTCCCGAGCCCTTCCTCGCCGGGTCGGAACGTGTTCTGCGACGCTGGCACAAGGAGCGCTTGGAGCGTTTCTTTCGCGAGGACGTGCGTGACTTGGAGAGCCTGCGGGATTTCTCATCGCTCGAACTGCTGGCCGACATGATTCCCGGTCGGGTCGGGTCGCTCCTGTCGCTCAACTCGCTTCGCGAGGATCTCGAGGTAAGCCACACGGCGGTCAGCCACTGGATCGACTTACTCGATCGACTTTACTTCGTGTTCCTGGTCCGCCCCTACGCCGCTCGCTCCGTGCGCAGCCTGAAGAAAATGCCCAAGGCCTATCTTTGGGATTCCAGCCTGGTGAACGATCGCGGGGCTCGCTTCGAGAACCTGGTGGCCTTGCACCTGCTCACCTTATGCCACGGGCTCGAAGATCAGGACGGACACAAGGTTGAATTGCGCTACCTGCGTGATACCACGGGCCGCGAGGTCGATTTTCTGGTGACCTGGAAAGGCAAGCCGTGGTTCGCCGTGGAGGCGAAGTTGAGTGATCGCGACTTTCAGCCCAGCCTGGCCTATTTCCGCACACGGCTCGGCATTCCGTTCTGCTATCAGGTCGTGTTGGACGGGACGGCCGACTACCTGAAAGACGGCATCCGCTGCGTGCCCGCCGCGCGCTTCTTCGCGGCACTTCCGTAGACTCTGGCCAGATGATCGCCGTTGCACTTCATGCGCACGCGGTCTGCGGGCTTTGCACATCAAGTGCAATCGCAGGTCTGCTGCCGAAGTGTTCCCGGCTAGTCTGGGTCGGACTGATACGAGGGTTGCTCACCTCAGACCAGATTCCAGGGCAAAGCGGCGACGTCTTCTGTGACCCAGAAAGGCCGCGGGGTGGCGCACAGGATCGCGGCTTTGGCGATGCGTCTATCGGGGTACGCCTTGCGGAAGGCAACCAGCCCCGAGGCATGGCGACGCGACGGGTTTGCGGTCAGCTTGATCTCGAATGGGTAGAGCACTCCATCCCGTTCAAGCAACAGATCGACTTCGGCGCCGCCGGCTGCACGCCAGTGCGAGTAGGCCACGCCACCAGAGAGGACTGCGGCGCGCTTGCGAATCTCGTTCACCATGGAAGTCTCAAAGAGTGCGCCGACCAGGGGATGTCCACCGAGGGCCGCGGGGCTGGAGATATGTGCGTGATGGCAGGCCAGGCCAGTGTCGGCCAGGTAGCCCTTTGGCTTCGCGGAGACCCGCTTCACGGCGTTGCGCGCGAATGCGGCGTGTTCGACCCACTGGAAGGTACCCGTCAGGATCGCCAACCAGCGCCTCGCCGTCTGCGGCGTAATGCCGATGTCGCGTCCGAGTTGGCTGGCGTTCACTTCCTGCGCGGTCAGCGCCGACATGAGCCCGAGAAACTGTCCAAAGCGTTGCCAATCGTCGACGGAGCCGGCCAAGCGGGCGTCGCGTTCCACGTAAGTGCGGTGATAGCCCGTCCAGAAATCAGGAACCAGATCGGCATCGAGCGCGCCGGCGCCTGGCATGGCCCCGCGCCAGAGCCATTCCCACAGCGTGCGTCCCAGCCACGTCGCGCTCGGCGGCCGTGAAGCGAGCAGCTGCGTGATGCCCTCAAGTCTCCCGCTCTCTTCGCCAAGGCTCTGGATGATCTTCTCCCGCCGGGCGCGGCCGTGTTCTTCGAGGAGGTCCAGCGGCTACCGGAGGCGGGCCTGTTTCTCAAAGGACTGGTTGATCGGCGCATTGGCCGGCCTCTGTTCGCAACCGGAAGCTCGTCTTTCGATCTCGAAGCGCGCACCCGCGAGTCGCTGGCGGGTCGGGCGCAGCGCCATCTCCTACTCCCGTTTTCCCTGGCCGAACTGGCCCCGACCCTCACGGGCCCACCAGCGCTGCGCGAGCACTTTCTCGACGAACTGACCGAAAAGCTCACGCGCTACGGCGGCTATCCCACAGTCTTCACCTCGGACACGCCAGAAACCGCGCTCACCGGGCTCGTTGAATCCTTCGTTATCCGAGACGCCTCGGACCGGTTCCAGGTGCGCAACCCCTCTGCCTTCCGCAAGGTGCTGGAACTGGCGGCATCCCAGATCGGCAACCTGTGCAACTACTCGGAATGGGCAGCCGTGGCGGGCGTGTCGGTGGAGACCGCGCGCGAGTACGCCAGCCTGCTTGCCGACGCGCACGTGCTTCGCCTGGTCAGGCCCTTCGTGGGCGGCAAGCGCGCCGAGATCACCAGCGCGCCCAAGGTTTTCTTTCTGGACAACGGCGTCCGCAACCGCCTGTTCGGTGGTTTCACCGCGCTCGAATTGCGGCCAGATCACGGCGCGCTCGCCGAAAACTTCGTCTTCAGCGAGATATGCAAGTCACTCGGGCCGGTGCTGGACGACATTCGCTACTGGCGCAGCAAGTCCGGCGCCGAGGTCAATCTGGTCATCCAGCGGCAGGGCCGCATCGACGCTGTCGAGGTCAAGGCCGGCGACAGCCGCGGACGACTCGACCGCTCTGCCATGAGCTTCATCGAAGCCTACGCCCCCCGGCGCTTCTTCGTGGTGAACTCCCAGGAGCACCCCGACACCAAGGTCGGCAAAACGCACGTTCACTTCGTCAAGCCCCACCAGATCGCGCACACCATCGAAAAGGACTGACGTTGCACAATCTGTGCAACGGCCGGGTGGCGAGTTGCACATCAAGTGCAATCCCACGCCCGAGCACCGGCCTGA
Organism: Myxococcales bacterium; assembly: GCA_003153875.1. Next base: position 12,432 of record PMBY01000407.1, read on the forward strand.
TTCTGCGTAACTCGTTGGCATCACGCGCCCCACGGCGGTGGCATGGTGCTTGCTACGCCACCAGAACGACTACCAACGGAGCAAAGAGAGCACCCCGGTCACTTTTCGCTGCCGTTCAACCCTAGGCTTCCGTCACCAGCCTGACCCATGACCCGCCCGCTGTGATACCCTCGCCCCGTCGATTCTTCTGGACGCTGAAAACAAACTCGGAGGATTGAGATGTCCCTATCGCGCGTTCTTGGCTTGATGGTCGTTTCCGCGTGGCTCGCGGCTGGTTGCACTTCGCCGAAGAAGATCGACGTAGGCGGCACCTGCATTCTCAACAGCGATTGCATGGGCTCCCTGGTGTGCACCATGGGCAAATGCCATGACGCCTGCCACAAGTCAGCGGACTGCCCCACCGGACAGAGTTGCGTGAAGACGAGCGACTCGGTGATCTGCCAGTTGCCGGCCGAAGTTCCCTGCGGAGGAGCATCGTCATGCCGTAGCGGCCTCTCGTGCGCGCCTGACCAGCACTGTCGGACCGGTTGTCTGTCCATAGCGAACTGCACTGGCGACCAGGTCTGTGTGGGCAATTTCTGCGTCGACCCGAACGATCCCCACCTCGTAGACGGCCAGCTTTCCGGAACGACCAATGACGCTGGTGCAGATACAGTGTTGGCGGACGCGGGCACCAGCACAGATGTTGTGCTCTCTCCCGCAGACGCCGGAAGCGCCGACGGCGGTGTGGACGCTCCACTCACCCTTCGCGACGCAGGGAACGGCGACGGAGGCGTGGACGTTCCGGTCGGCTCTCTCGACGCCGGGCTTGCGGACGCGGTCGACGCTGGTGACTCGGGCGGGGTCCAGGACAGCGGCGGCGCTGGCGCGCAGACCTGCAAGGTCAACGCCGAATGCGAGTCCGTCCACTGTGTGGATGGCTTCTGCTGCGACAAACCGTGCAGCGGCACGTGCGAGGCGTGCAATGTTCCGAAACTGGAAGGTACGTGTTCACCCATTCCGGCTGGCACGGATCCCGCCGCCGAGTGTCCGGACAAGGGGCCGTGCGTGAGCACCTGCAACGGGAAAGGGGCATGCAGCCCGGTTTGCGGAGAGGTGGGCGCGGCCTGTAGCGGCGAAAGCGACTGCCGGATCGCCCACTGCGTGGATGGCTACTGCTGTGATGTCCTGTGCTCGGGCCTTTGCGAAGCCTGCAATGTCGCCGGGCATGAGGGCACGTGCACACCGGTGCCAGCCGGCAAGGACCCCGCGGGCGAGTGCGATGCGGCTGCCCCGTCAACCTGCCAACTGAATGGTTTCTGCGACGGCAAGGGCTTGTGCCAGTTCTACGGTGCCGAGACAGCGTGCAACGATGGACAGGACATCTGCACCAGCGGCGACCACTGTGACGGCAAGGGCGCCTGTGTGGGCGGGCAGTCGGCGCCCAACTTCACACCCTGCACGGTCGTTACAACCCCGGACTATGCCTACGACATCTGCGTCCACGGTAAGTGCGTCTCGCCAGGTACCTGCACAGACAACAGTTGCAATGCCCCAAGCATCCATTTCCCGCTTCCCGACACCAGCCAACGCCAGTGTCAGGACTCTGCGGGCGCGCTCGCGGCTTGCCCGGGTTCTGCGGGTGGAGTCACCTGCGCAAGCACGGACTACTGTGGGCAGGACGCGCAGTACGGCTGGGACGCAACTCACGCCGCGAGCGAACGGTTCACGCGCGCCGGAACCTGGGAGCCCACGGTCACCGACAACGTCACGGAGCTGATGTGGCAAGGATGTCCCGCTGGGCTGAACGCTTCTGCTTGTACGAATGGTACTGCTGTAGCGAATTCGTTTGCCAACGCAATGGCGTATTGCGCCGGTAGCTCCTGGGGTGGGTTCACGGATTGGCGACTCTCAGACCAGTTTGAGATACTGACATTGGGCGATTTTGGAAATGGGAGGATTGACCCGGTCGCATTTCCAAACCTGAGCGCGGGGCTGGTGTGGACCACGGCAAACGCATCCGGGTATCACGCGGCATTATCCTTGGGATCTTGGGGCTGCAGTGGTGGTGCCTACTACAGCGTGCTAGGGCGCGCGCTTGCATACGATGGTGGCAGCGCTCCCTGCGCGTACTATTCCGGCACGGGTACATGGACACTATGCGTCCGCGGCCTTGGTACGTCGCGCGCAAGCTCGCGCTTCATCCGGACCAACGGCAACGAACCGGTTGTGACCGACTCCGACACCAGCCTCGTGTGGCAGGGTTGTGCTGCGGGTTTGAGTGGATCGCTTTGCACCATCGGTGCAGCAACCACGCATAATTGGCATGATGCCCTTCAGTACTGCCAAGCGATTGCATGGGGCGGCTACGACGACTGGTATTTGCCCAATTTGCTGGAGCTGCAGACCATCGTAGATGGAGCGCTCCCAGGGACCGCCTTCGACGCCGTTGCCTTTCCGGCGACACCGACCTCGCTATTTTTCATATCCTCGACCTCACAGGCTGCCTCCAGTCGCGTCTGGTACGTCAGCTACTTAGATGGGAGCTATGCAGACGCCGACAAAGTATCGGGGCTCCTCGCCGTTCGTTGCGTCCGCAAACCGAACTGAGCCGGCGAATTCCGGTTTCAGTTGCGGAGCCTCACTTCATGAAAGCGCCGGCCATGTTGACCACGCTGATCGTCTGCCTCGCGATCACTCCTTGCGGGAGCGCCGAGAGCGCAGAACTGTCCTTCGCCAGGAACGGAGATTCGCCACAGCCGCAGGCTGGCAGCCGCCAGCTGCATGGAATCGAGTTGGCGCAGCGATCGAAGTCCGCCTCGGGCTGTGCAACATGGGACGTCCCAGATGGCGGGCAGGAGGGTCCCGCAGTGGCACACCGCACATGGATACAGGGATGTGCCTACATCCCGATCTTGCGATTCAGCGACGATTCGCCTGCCCGCGACGAACCAGCCATCCGTGAACGCGCGTGCCGCTGGGACATTCAGTTGCTCGACGATCTGGCCAGTTCGAAACACAAGGGGCTGACCGAGAAAGTCACTCGGGCGGCTGGCGAACAGCTGCTCGCCGATTGCCCGGAATTCGCAGCCGAGATCCACCCGCAGGTGGCTGCGCTCGGGCGCGCAGTCGAGGCGCGCGAGTGGAAGGACGCCTTGCAGGCCAACACCGAGAAGTCGTTTGCGGATTTTCTGAGCAGTTTTCCCGGTTCCCGCCGCAAGGCCGAGGCGGAGAAGAAGAGAGCCAAGGCCGCCGCCATCGAGGCCGCGCGGGCGGAAGCCCAGCGCGCCGCAATCGCCAAGGCCGAGAGAGCTGAGACGGCGCGGGCGGAAGCCGGGCGTGCGGCACTCGCCAAGGTCGAGAACGATGAGGGCCTTCTGAATTCCGAAAGGCTGCGCGGGCCAACCAAGGCCGACATGGCTCGGGAGGAGACAGACGCCTGGCGGCGCGCTCGAAAAGAGGACACCGCCGAGGCCTATGAGAGTTTTCTGGAGGAATACGACGAGTCGGCGCGGTACCGGCGCGCTGCAGAGGCCCGCCTTGCGGCGATCGAGCGAAAGGAGAAGGCGGAGGCCGCCCGGAGCGCGCGCCAGGAAGCGGCGGAACAGGCCCGGCAGGCGGCCAAGGAGCGGGCAGAAGAGCGCGCCCGGCAAGCTGCCCTCAGGGCCAAATACGTTTTCCGTCACCAGGGGGCATGGGCCAAGGCGGTCGAGTCGCTTGACCCAAGCGCAGGCAACACGAACTCGGGGTTCACTCTCCACGTGCAAGGCGGGCCGCTGATGGTCAACCCAGAAGGTCCGTCACGTGCGGACCCCAACGCGGACAACGCGACTGTCGACGGGACGGCGCCGCAGATCCTCAGCATGCGCGCCCTCGACGACAGCTTGATTGTCGAAGTCGTGCTGCCGACCAAGGGCGAGGAGATTGTCATTGACGAGCCGACTTTTCGCCAGATCACCCTGGATCTCAGGTCTTCGGAAAGACTTCCTTGCAGCGGCATCCTCTTCAATGGCCTCCTCACCGTCGTGTACGTTCCGTCGCACTCCTCGCTCCATCTAGATGGTTCTTCGGGCGGGGTTGGAGTCGCAGGTACCGTTCCCATCGAGAATGGCCCCTTCGATCAACAACCTGGCGTTCGCTTCGTGACTCGACAGACGGCCATCGTGCCGCTGGTTTTCCCGGTGGCTACCCGGCGCCTTCCCTCGGCCTCCGAATTGAAGCTCCACTTCTTGGGTCAGGTGCTCCGGGTGAACTCAGCCAAGTAGCCTGGCGCCAGGTACTGCCCGGTCGGACACGTCAGCGTGTTCTTTTTCGTCGCACAGCGAATCCCCAATCCGAAGAAGTAGGCTAGTATCATTCCCGTTTGGCCCCGTAGCTCAGGTGGATAGNNTGCTCGTCGGCGTCGAGCGCGGCGACAGCGAGGCCGATGCCGAGGTACTGGCGCGCAAGTTGGTCGCCTTGCGCATCTTTCCCGGCCGCACGCCCATGGATCTCAGCCTCAAGGGCGCAAACGGGGCTTGCCTGGTGGTCAGCCAGTTCACGCTGGCGGGCTCCCTCCGCAAGGGCAGTCGCCCCAGCTTCGACCGCGCCGAGGATCCCGCCTTGGCCCAATCCCTCTACCAAAGCGTTGCCGACCGCATCGCCGCCGACGGCATCCCAGTGGCTCGCGGCCGCTTTGCGGCTCACATGGATATCGAACTGGTGAACGACGGCCCAGTCACCTTCATCATCCAAACCTGCGACGGCTCACTCGTCGGGCCTTGACGATCAGGGGTAGACTATCAATGCTTCGATCGGCACCTCGCCAAGCTGCGCCCGGCCGTTGAGTCCGGCCAGTTCCACGACAAAGCTCGCTAGGACAACCTGCCCGCCCAGGTCTTGCAGCAGGCGACAGGCCGCGGCCGCGGTGCCGCCAGTAGCGAGCAGATCGTCGACCAAGGCCACGCGTGCGCCCACAGCCACGGCGTCTTCGTGAATCTCGATGCCGTCGCTGCCATACTCGAGCTGGTAGCGCTGCTGCCGGGTTTTCCAGGGCAGCTTGCCGGGCTTGCGTATGAGCACGAACCCGACACCCAGCATGGTGGCGGCAGCCGCGCCGAAGATGAAGCCGCGCGACTCGATGCCGGCGATCACGGTGGGCCGCGCCTTGGCGATGCCTTCGCACAAATTCTCCACGCAGCGACGAAAGGCAGGACCGTGCTGCAGCAAGGGCGTGACATCGCGGAAAAGAATCCCCTTCTTGGGAAAGTCCGGGATGTCGCGAATCAGGGAGCGAAGATCACCTGTGAACTTGTCGGTTGCGGCTGGCATGGGTCGCTTTTACTTCAAGGTCGGCAAAAACTGCAGCGGATCTTGCGGCTCCTGCTTGTGGCGCACCTCGAAGTGCAAGTGCGGGCCGGTGGCGTGGCCCGTGGCGCCCACGCGCGCGATCTCCTGGCCAGTGGTGATGCGGTCCCCGACGTGCACCAGCAGGAGCGAGTTGTGAGCGTACACGGTCACCAAATCCCCAGCGTGCTGGATCACGACCATGTTGCCGTAGCCCCGCACCTTGTCACCCGAATACACCACCTCGCCGTCGGCCGCAGCCCTGACCGACGTTCCGATGGGTGCGCTCAAGTCGATGCCATCGTGGTCGCGGCCCCAACGTTTGCCAAACAGCGACGTGAGCACGGGCCTGGCCAGCGGCCAACGCAGGGGCGCCTTGCTGTTCGCTTCGCTCTCGGCTTCGGGTTGGGTGGACTCTGCTGGGGGCGCGGAGACTTCCCCGGCCGCAATCGTGTTGGCCTGGGCAGGCCCCCGCAGAACATAGATCAGACGACCGGGTTCCAGCGGCTGGCCCCGTCGCAGTCCATTGATCTCCAGCAGATCCTCCAGCGGAATCCCTGCCTCCTTGGCAATCTTGGCCAGGGTTTCACCGGCTTTGACCACATGCCAGGTCCCTGGCGGATTGTCGTCATCCGTCGGGCGTGGGACGGTGGCGCACGAGCAGAAGCCCAGCAACGTACACGCGGCGGCCAAAGCGCGCAGTTTCCCCGCGATTTCGTCGCTACGCCTGTGGCTTGTCACGGCCCACCCCGTAGCGTCCGGTGAGGTTTACGTAGCGGCAGGGGACATCCTGCGTGGTCTCGAACGTGTCGCCCATGCGCCGCACGCGGGTCAGGATTTGTTGTTCAAATCCGCCCACCGGGGCCACCAGCCGGCCGCCATCACGCAACTCATCCAGGAGCAGCACAGGAATTTGCGGCGTCGCGGCCGAGACGATGATGATGTCGTAGGGCGCGTGCTCGGGCCAGCCGCAAGTACCGTCAGACGCGGCCAGCGTGACATTGCGACAGCCGGCATCGGCCAGGTGCGCCCGTGCCTTGTCCACCAGTGCGGAAACGATGTCCACGGCAAAGACCTGCGCGCACAGCAGCGCCAGCACGGCCGTTTGATAGCCGGAGCCCACGCCAATCTCCAGCGCGACATCGCCCGCGTCCGGGAGCGCCAGCTCGGTCGCGCGGGCCACCATATACGGCTGCGAGATGGTCTGGCCAAACCCGATAGGCAACGGTCGATCGTCGTAGGCGTGGTCCATCTGTTCCCGGTCGACGAAGAGATGGCGCGGAACCCGGCTCATGGCCTCCAGTACGCGCGCATCGCTGATGCCACGAGGGAGAAGTTGCTCCGCGATCATGGTGGCGCGCTCGCTGACGAAGGGATCCGGCGGCCCGGTTGGGCCTGGCGTATCGCCGGATCGGCGTCCTGCACTCACGGCGCTATTTCCCGGCGTGAACCGCTGCGCCTTCTGCGAACGAGCCCAGGTTCCAGGCCGCCATTCTCTGCAAAGCCGGACCGTGGGTGAGGCCGAGACCGAGCGGCGTGATCGACGCCAGGCCGGAACGCACGGCCGCGCTGTCCGAGCCCGGAAGATCCTCGCCCTTCTCCTCGGGCCCGCCGATCCAGTAGTAGGCCCGGCCGCGCAGATCCTCGCGCATGTCCACTTGATCCCGATACAGCCGCTGCCCCATGGAGGTCAGGGCGAACCCGCGCACCGGTCCGGCAGGAAGGTTCACATTGAGCAGCGTGCCTGGTTCGATGGCATCCGGCCCCTGGGCCAGCACCTGCCTCACCAGCCTCCGCGCAAAATCCGCCGCTGGTGCGAAATCCTGCGGCCACCGCCGCTCGACCGACATGGCGATGGCCGGGACCCCGCGCAGGGTCGCTTCCAGGGCCGCCCCGACGGTTCCGGAATAGAAGACGTCCGTGCCCAGGTTGAACCCGTTGTTGATTCCTGACACGCACAGGTCCGGCTTGCGCGGCACCAGGTGCAGCAGGGCCAGGTACACGCAATCCACGGGCGTCCCGTCGATGGCGTACACGTTGGAGCGGATCTGATCCACACGCAACGGGCGATCCAAGCTGATGGAATGCGAGGCCGCGCTTCTCTCGCGGTCAGGCGCCGCCAGCATCACGTCAGACATGTCCGCCAACACGTCCGCGAGCGCAGAGATCCCCGGCGCCATCACGCCATCGTCATTGCTGAGGAGAATGAATGGCTTTGACGACACGGTACTTGTCGGGGCGACTGGATTTGAACCAGCGACCCCCTGACCCCCAGTCAGGTGCGCTAACCAGGCTGCGCCACGCCCCGATATTTGATTGTGTGGTGGCTATTCTTCCACGAGTCGTATCAGATCCAAAAGCCCTTGCTTGATTTTTCTCATGGTCTCGACGTCGATTTCCGGTGGCGGCACCGGCGGCGGCGGGCCCTCGTCGTGCCCCAGTTCCCGCAGCCGCGCGCGCGCCCCTTGGATGGTGAAGCGCTGCCCGTATAGCAGATCGCGNNGCCGGATGGAATGGAACTCGGTTTCCCAGTAGCGCAGAACGTAGGGCTTGACCGCACACAGGCGCGCGGCTTCGCCGATCTTGAAGAACGGTTTGTCCGGGATCGTGCTCGGATCAACGGGGACAGAGGCACGCCGGGGCAACGTTTTCCTGCTGGTCGAGGGCCTAGGAGTTGAGCGCGTTCTTCA
>PMBY01000407.1:20560-23977 GCA_003153875.1 Myxococcales bacterium
TTGATGTCAAAGGGTTGAAGATGCACTCCGATTTGGAGGCTAGCGGACCTCGATGGCGTACAGGTTGGCCAAGGCCTTGACAACACGCCCATGTGCGGAGTCGGCCTCAGCGTCAGTCAAGGTCCGGTCTGACGCCCGGTAGGTCATGGTCCACAGCATCCCCTTCTTGCCAGCGGGGACGTACTTGGGATCGCGGAAATCTTCGAGGACCGACAGTTCACGCAGAAGCGGCTCATCGGCTGACAAGAAGCCTGCCCGCTGAGCATCCGCGGACAAGGAGACGTCGCTCCAGAAGGACACATCACGTGTCACCGAGGGAAACCGCGGCGGCGCCTCGGCGCGCAGGGCCGCCGCGGTCACAGCCAGCGGCGCCACCGCCAACTCGAAATAGAAGGTGCGCGGCTCGATGCCCAGGCGGCGCGCGATCGCCGGGTGCAGCTCGCCCAGGTGGCCGAGTTCAGCGCCAGCGGCATTCATGACCAAAGCCGAGACCCCCGGATGCAGATAGGGCATGTCGGCCTCGGCACAATACCGAGCGTCCTGCAGCCCGAAGCCGCGCAGTAGATCCTGGACGACCCGCTTGAGGTCGTAAAAGTCGACCGGTTCGCCCGGCTTGAGCCATCCGGCCCGTCGGCCCGTGATCAGCCCTGCGGCGTGGGTCTTCTCGACTGGCGCCTCGCCAGCCTTGACCGGGCGCCGCACCACGCGGCCCACCTCAAACAGCCAGGCGTCACTGACCCCGCGGGCGAGATTGCGCTTGAGCGCATCGGCGAGCCCCGGCAGCAAGGTGGTGCGCATCACCTCGTAGTCTGCCGAGATGGGGTTTTGCACCGCGATGCCATCGGCCAACTCCTTGTCCACCCCGTCCGCGCTCACTGTCGCCAGCGCGCTTCGCGGAACGAAGGCCCAGGTCACGATCTCGTGCAGGCCCGCGCTGGCCAGCAGCGCGCGGGCGCGATCTGCGGGTACTTCGGGGTTTGCCTGCGAGGTGGCGTTGCTGCGAATGCGCTCCTTGTCCGCAGGCTTGTCATACTCGCCCATGCGCAGGATCTCCTCGATGAGATCCTCCTCGATAGTCAGGTCGGGCCGGATGGTGGGGACCGTGGCGACAAGGCCGTCGCCCACCATCTCACAGGTGATCCCGAGACGGGAAAGCTGATCCCGAGCAAAGCTCACGGGATAGTCCACCCCGGTCACGCGCTGCAGGCGGGCGGTCCGCAGCTTGACCTTGCTTGGCTGCGACGGCCGCGGGTAGCGATCCACCATGCCGGCCACCACGCTGCCTTCGCCCAGCTTGGCCAAGAGAGCAGCGGCCCTGCGCGCGGCCAAAGGAATGCTGTTGGCGTCCACGCCGCGTTCAAAGCGATAGGACGCCTCGGAGATCAGGCCCAGGCGGCGGCTGGTGCGACGAATGCTGCGCGGCTCGAAGGTGGCTGCTTCGAGCAGCACATTCCGCGTGGATGCGGAGATCTCGCTGGTATTTCCGCCCATGACCCCGGCCAGCGCTACTGGCCCATTGCCATCGGTGATCACGATGTCCTCGGCCAGCAGGGCCCGGCCCAGGCCATCGAGGGTCGTCATGGCCTCGCCCGCCCTCGCCCGCCGCACCACGATGGGCCCGACCAGCTTGTCAAAATCAAAGGCGTGCAAGGGATGGCCAGTCTCCAGCAGCACATAGTTGGTCACGTCGACCAGATTGGAGATGGCGCGAATCCCGCAGTACTGCAGGCGCAGACGCATGGTCACGGGACTGGGCGCCACCGTGAGCCCCGCGACGAAGCTGGCCGTGTAGCGCGGGCAAGCCTGGGCGTCGTCGATGCGCACGTCCATGGTGATTCCGCCCGCCGCTTGGGAACCCGCGGCCAGGTCGAGCGGGCGCAGGCGCGTGCCGAAGTAGGCGGCCAGCTCGCGCGCGATCCCGAGGTGAGACAAGGCATCGGCACGGTTGGGCGTGACGTTCACTTCCAACACGTCGTCCACCACGCCCAGGTACTGGGCCAGCTCGATGCCGGACTCAGCCGTCGGCGGCAGGATCAAAATCCCGTCGGCCTGTTCGGAGAGGCCCATCTCGGGCTCGCTGCAGATCATGCCGGGCGAGAACACGCCGCGGATCTCGCGGGCATCCAGGGTGTGCCCGCCGGGCAGGCGCGCCCCGGGCGGCGCCCAACACACGCGATTGCCCGGTGGTGGCACGTTGGGTGCCCCGCACACCACGCTCTCCTCGCGAAGGCCGGCACGCACACGCACGATGCGCAGCTTGTTGGCGTTGGGATGCGGCTTGATGTCCAGCACCTCGGCCACCAGCACGCCCGCCAGCTCGCGGCCCTTGGGCTCGCTGCCTTCGACCTCCAGGCCTTGCCCAGTCAGCGCCTTGGCCACGGCCTCGAGATCGGCGCCTGCCGGTAGCTCAACCAGTTCCCGCAGCCAGTTCAACGAGATCTTCATGCTTCTTCCCTAACTCGTTGGAAACTGACACAAAAATCGCAGATCGTTTTCGTAGAAAAGGCGCAAGTCCGAAACCCCGTACTTGAGCATCGCCATGCGCGACAGGCCCATGCCAAAGGCGAATCCGGTCACGTCGTATTTATCGTAGCCGACAGCCTTGAGCACGTTGGGGTGAACCATCCCAGAGCCACCGATCTCCAGCCAACCCGTGCCCTTGCACAGCCGGCAGGTCGATCGTGCAGGATGCTCACCCTCACACAAGAAGCAGGAGGCATCCACCTCGGCCGATGGCTCGGTGAAGGGGAAGAAGCTGGGCCGCAGCCGGATCTGGGTGTCAGGCCCGAAGAACCGCTGCACGAACGCGATGAGGGTGGCTTTGAGGTCCTCGAAGCTGACGTCACGATCCACGTGCAGCCCCTCGCACTGCGGGAACATGGGCGTGTGAGTGGCGTCGTCGTCGCGGCGAAACACGTTCCCGGGTGCGATGATCTTCACCGGCGGTGGGCCGGCCAGCATGGTGCGAATCTGTACTGGCGAGGTGTGCGAGCGCAGGATGAACCCACCTTCGACATAGAAGGTGTCTTGCATGTCACGCGCCGGGTGGTCGGCCGGCGTGTTGAGCGCATCGAAGNNCCACTCGGTCTCGATCCAGGGACCGGTGCGCACCTCGAAGCCCATGCCGTGGAAGATCTGCTCGATTTCCAGCCGAACCCGCGTGAGCGGATGCAGGGTTCCGGCGCGACGCCCGCGGCCCGGCAGGGTCACGTCCAGTTTGCGTTCCAGATCTGCGGCCAGGTCAGCGCCGGCCAGGTCGCACAGGCGAGCCTGCACGGCCTGTTCGATGGCAGCGCGCGTTCGGTTGGCGGCTTCGCCCACCGCAGGCCGGTCGGCTGGCGCCAGCCGGCCCAGGCCCTTCATCCGCTCGGTGGCCTTGCCCTTCTTGCCCAGGTAGCGCGCCTGCACCGCGCGCAT
>PMBY01000041.1:0-7617 GCA_003153875.1 Myxococcales bacterium
GCGCGGGCACGCTCGCCGGAGATTCGATCACCTTCGCCGAGGAAGGCTTCCTGAAGGGTACAAAGGTCAGCGTCCGAGAGACGCTGGCCGCGAAGGGGCCGAGGAAGCTCTTTCACAAGTTCGAAATTGAACAGGGCCACGGTTACCAAGTAATCGCCGAGGACACCTGCATGAAGTAGGCGGGCTGCGAGCGAGCCCGTGCTTGCGGCACACCTCCCCAACCGGAACGCTATAGGTACCAGCGGCCATGCAGACGTCAGACACTCACTGGTTGCGCGAGATCGCGGTCGCTCAAGAGGCGGCGGCGTCAGCAGCGGCCATCCTGTTGCAGGGGTGGGGAACCCGGCCCGAGTTTCGTTTCAAGTCCAGCGACGTTGATCTGGTGACCGAGTTCGACGGCCGGGCCGAGACAGTGATTGTTCGCGCGCTGAGCGCGGCGTTCCCTGATGATGCCATTGTGGGCGAGGAAGGCGGTGGGCAGGCTGGCCGATCCGGCCGCACCTGGCACGTAGACCCGCTCGACGGCACCACGAACTTCGCCCACGGCTTGCCCATCTTCGCGACATCGATCGGCCTGTTGGCCGAAGGTGCGCCGGTCGTGGGCGTGGTGTCCGCCCCTGCCGTGGGTTGGACCTTCCACGGGGCTCGTGGGCAAGGTGCCTTTCTCAACGACAGGCCGATCCATCCCTCGGGTGTGGCCGAATTGGGGCTCGCGCTGCTGGTCACCGGATTTCCCTACCTGCGGGTCCAGCAGAACGACAACTTGGCCGAGTTCGCGGCCTTCATGCGGGCTTCGCAGGGCGTGCGGCGTCTGGGATCGGCGGCGCTTGACCTGTGTTTCGTCGCCTGTGGCTGGCTGGATGCGTTCTGGGAACGGCACATCAAGTCCTGGGACGTGGTGGCCGGAACCGCCATCCTGACTGCGGCCGGGGGCCAGGTCAGCGATCCTGGAGGTGGACCCTTTGTCCCGGCGACCGGCTGCGTCCTGGCGAGCAACGGCAGGATTCACCAGGCCATGCTGGATGAGTTGAGAGCGTCTCGGCGATGATCAAGACCGTGTTTCCCGAGACCTTCATCGTGTGCCTCCCTGTCGTTTCTTCATGGGGTATCCCATCGTCTGGCCGAAAAGCACACGCTGGTCGTCGCGCAGGTTCAATTTCGCAGAGAGTCTCGGCTTGTCGCAGTTGTGGAACCACGCTGCCAGACCGACGGAGGCGGCGAACAGGTACACGTTGGCCGCAATCAAGCCTGTGTCGACGAAGTAGTACGACCGCTGGACATCGGGATTGCGAAGCCCCGGCTCCTGGTATCCGGCGGTGTTGGCCAACTTGTCGATGTCCGCGATGTAAATGAGGCGAACAGGAGCCTTGGCGCCGCTGCTGCCCTGGCCTCGGCCGATCGCCAGGCTTCGCAGGTCACCCGCGACGGCCGGCACCAGCCGGTGATTGAACGGGTCATACAAATACGTCCCGTCTTGCAGAGCAACGTAGACGTCGATCTCCTGCGAGTTGCTCGCCGAGGCTGCGGTCCTGCCGGGAATCCCGAATGGACCCTTCTTCCGGTTCACTCCGCAGGCCGCCCACAGCAGATCAGAAAGAACCTGCAAGGGAAGTTTCTTGTCGCTGATTTCGCGAATGGTCTTTCTCAGTTGTAAGACCGCCGCGAGCGACCTGCTGGACTTGAGCGCGGGTCTCGGTAGTTCAATAGGCTGGGCATCGCGCGAAAGGACTGGTGTCCGTTTGCTGGGTCGCTTCTGGGTCATCGTAACCTCCTGGCTTCGTTCGAAATGCTGACCCTCTTTCAGAAAGAAGGATCGACGTCCAAGACATCACCCTCTGGAATGCGACCACTCGGGCGCTCGCCATCACTGCTATGGGTAGAGCTCCGCGCTCCCATCGCCACCGTACGCGCCGGCGACGAGCACCTTGCCATTTGGCAACAACGTCGCCGTGTGGCGCTCCCTGCCCACGGTCATGCTGCCAATGACTGCGAATGTCCCGGCCGCGGGGTCGTATAGCTCCACGCTCCCAGGCGGCCCGCTGCTCGCTCCGCCCGCGACGAGTACCGTCCCGTTGCCCAACAACGTCGCCGTGTGGTCGGACCTCCCCACGCTCATGCTGCCGGTGGCCACAAATCTCCCGGCCGCCGGGTCGTATAGCTCCGCGCTCGCCAGGGTGACGTCGCCATCCCCGCCACCACCAGCCAGGAGTACCGTCCCGTCGCCCAGCAACGTCGCCGTGTGGCCGGACCTTGTCGCGCTCATGTCGCCGGTCGCCGCAAATGTGTCGGCCACGGGGTCATAAAGCTCCGCGCTCGCCAGAGAGTCGGCGCCATCATATCCGCCGACGACGAGCACCTTTCCGTTGCCCAGCAACGTCGCGGTATGACTGGTTCTTGCCACTGTCATGCTGCCGGTAATCGTGAACGTTCCAGTCGCTGGGTCGTACAGCTCCGCGCTCGCGTGGGGCGCGGCACCACCGACTCCCCCGGCGACGAGTACCTTTCCGTTGCCCAACAACGTCGCCGTGTCGCCGTACCTTTCCACGCTCATGCTGCCAGTGACCGTGAACGTCCCAGTCGCTGGGTCGTAGAGTTCCGCGCTCGCCAAAGGCCCGTCGGCACCCCATCCGCCCGCGATGAGCACCTCCCCGTTGCCCAACAACGTCGCGGTTGGCGACTGTCTGGCTACGGCCAGGCTTCCGGTAGCCGTGAACGTCCCGGTGGCTGGGTCGTACAACTCGGCGCTGGCGAGATACCCGGTAGCCCCTCCTTCGCCGTCGGTGACGAGCACCTTTCCGTTGGGCAACAACGTGGCCGTGGTCGCGTCTGCCACGACGTTCATGCTGCCCGTTCGCGAGAAAACCACGAGCAGAACCGTCACCTGCGCCGTCGTGGAACCCCCGGCCACGTTGGTCACAGTCAGTGTGTAGGTCGTGGCTGCGTTGATGGAGTCGATAATCTTCCCGCTGCCGCTGGTCACGGCACCAATGCCCTGATCCACGATTCCGGTCCCGTCGTAGAACTCCGCCGTCAAGGTCGCGCTGCCGCCGCTGCTGACCGCAGTTGGGCTGGCGCCAAAACTGACGATAGTTGGCAAAGGAACCGGCATCACCGTTACTTGCGCCGTTGCTGAAGCCCCGGCCGCGTTGGTTGCCGTCAGTGTGTAGGTAGTTGTCTCTCTATCAGGCGCGACCACTTGGGATGTCTTGCCGCGAACCGAGCCAATGCCTTGATCGATAGACAGGCTGGTCGCGCCAGTCACAGCCCAACTGAGCGTGCTGGTTTGACCCTCCGAAATTGTTGTCGGTGAGGCAGTAAAACTGACGATCACAGGGACGCCTGCATCCGTGTTCGCGGTGTCAAACGGCGCGTCGCTGCCGCCTGTGGCGGTGGAGGCGTCCGGTGGACTGGCGGCGCCATCGCCTGTGCCTCCAGCGTCCACCGTGGGCGCCGAGCACACGCACGCCCCGGACCTACCTGCCGAGTTGCACGTCAGGGTGCCCTTCTGGCCGGCAGGGCAAGCGCACTCAACGCTCGCTCCGGGAACGCACTTGGCTGCCTGTTTTCCACCGCTGCAACCACCGAGAAGAGCCACATAGAGACACGAAAGCACGATACCCAATTTGGCTACCATGTGAACAATGGTCGCCCCATGCGGGCTTCGCCGCAAGCAGTTCCAAAGGCGGTTCTCGGCTCCATGGCCTCGCTGCCCCGACCGACGAGCGCTACAGCCCCCGCACCTCGATGAGGTGCCTCCAGCGGGCAAAGTCGCTGCCGTTGTCGGTGAGCAGGATGCGGATCCCATGAGCGAGCATGGTCGCCACGATGTTTGCATCGTGGATCTGTTTTCCGCGCGTGTCGCCGACCGCCAGCAGGTCGTGCAACTGTTGGCGACGTCAGGGCCATCCTCGGCCACGCGACACTGCAACTCGATCAGGCGTGCGCGGTTCAGGATGTCCGACATCGGGACGTTCCCAGGGAAGAAGGTCTGAGGGCGCGACATCACGGCCAGAAACTCCCGAACCACATGGCGACTCGTCCACAGGGCTCCTGTCGCTGGCCGGCCAACCGCCGCAACGGCCTGGGCGTGGCGGGGCGCTGTTAGAACCGCCGCGTTCACCCAAACGTTTGTGTCGGCGAAGACGCCGTCAGCGACCGGTGTCGGCATACAGGTCCTCTCGTCGCAGGCTCAGCCCGCCCGCCGGCCATCGCGCGCCGGGTAGGGCTAGGTCGGCCCACGATGCAGCCGAGGGCTCAGGGGTGAGCGTTTCATCCAGCACCACCACGACGCGATGGGGACCGCTGGCAACGTCCGAGGGGACGTCCACCACGAGCTGGTGGGCTGGTGTCACGATGCCCGTCGTTTGCAGTGCCTTCATGGGATTGCTCCTGACCTAAAGTGTAGGACGAAATCGCGCGCTGGCCAGGTGCGGGGCGTACCGTCCGGCCATGCGCAAGACGAACCCGTCTTCTGCGAGCAGCTCGGCCTCGACTTCGCCATGGTTGTCGTAGTAGTAGGCCAGGGCCGCGTGAACCTGCGCCAGGGTCAACTGGGGCAATGCCTCGACGATGTCGTCAACGCTCTCCCCCTGGTGCACGTGTCTCGAAACGATCTCCGAGACCTTGACCCGCGTGCCACGAATGTGCGGGTGACCGCCACAGACGTCAGGCAGCACCTCGACGTAGCCTCCGGAAAAATGGGGTCTTCTGGCTGCGCCCATGACAGTGGAATCTATCATGCCGGGTTGCGCCCGTGTGAAGGCAGCGATCGCCCGACCTTGTTCGCAGACAGACTGGAGCAGGTACTGCACGCGCTCATAAACCAACATTGCCCTCCACGCGGGACTTGCTGCAGGCCAGTCCCACCAAACCGGATACAAAGAAAGCTGCGACGGTTGTTGAGATCCTGAACATTGGTCCCCTGTTGTCGCGTTGGCTATAGCTTGACCGTCTATCCCCCCTGAATCATCGGAATCTGGCACGTTGTGGAGCAGAAAAGCAAGGTGCCTGCCGGACAGTTGCAGGAGGCTGGGAATGACTCACAACCAGCATTCTCCGGGTAGCCAAGTGGGTGCCCTAGGGCATCCAGGCACAGACCATTCAGGTTGCCAAAGTCACATTGTTCCCAATTATCGACGTCGATAATGCCATCGCCGCAGCAAGGTAACCTTCCCGCGTCACTGCCATCAGGAGATGCGTCCTGTGTGCCGAGAAGGCCTCCATCTGATGAGTTGCCAGTGCAAGCGTGTGGAGTAGTATCTTGCATGCATACAAGAGATTGAGCGCACAAGTACTCGGTGTAGCAGAAAGCGCCCCCACAGAAGAATCCGGACCCACTCGCCTTATAGCCAGGAATGCATGACAGTGGATCGCTACAGTGAACAGCCTCAGGCAACATGCACAGTATTGGGGCGGCGGGACAGAACTGTAGAGAGTAACACTCGCGCCCTGGTGGGCAGGCGTCACCTATTTCCTGGTCACCTGGGTTGCAACCAAGCAGCAACCTGGGCGGCGGAAAAGAACAGGTCTGGCCACCAGTTCCGGAGCTGCCAGCCGTTCCTCCACCTGCGTTTGGTCCGTCGAAGCCAATGGTTCCACCAGTACCACCTGTGCTGCCCCCTCCAGCTCCACCTGGACCAATCGTGGCGCCAGTGCCACCGCCGGTTCCGCTGCTGATGGTGCTGCCTGCCTGGCCTCCGCTTGCAGATCCTGCATCACCTGCACTCCTCTTGAGACCGGAACTGCTGCACGCCATGCCCACCAGGCCGGCTAGAAGAATGGCTGCCACAACCGTAGGCATCTTCATGAAGCTCTCCATGCGCCGCCTGACATCGGTCTTATTGATGACCGAGAAACCATGGTACCGCTTTTCCGGCACACGGGATGCTCAAGAACAATCGTATTCTGCCCAGCTGTATGCGCAGACATTCCACACTTTCGTGTGCGCAACTGCGGCACCCCCGGAATATCGTTGAACTTTTTGCCGGCGTGCTCATGACGAACCCAAGGCCCGGTCGAGTTCGCCGCGGAGCGCCGGAAGACGTTGATACTCGGTCCTCATCGATGCAGCCCAGCGAGCCGTCTCCGGCGACCGGTCACACCCGAGGCAGACCGCGACCAGTTCTGCCGCGTGGCCATAGTGGCGGCGCCGCTTCTGGTTCGTGACTCCTGCCAACCGATTCTCGGCCGCCTTTCGCATGGCGACGAGTACGGCGCCCCTGGCCCCGGCCTTCGGGATGGCGTCGATGCCAGCGGTCCTCTCCGTAGCCATGAGCAGCAGAGGCTGGTCTTCGCAGATCTACGAAACCTGTTTCAACCTCCTGCGCTCGCGCATCCAACAAGCATCATGAAGAAAACCATTCTGCTGTTCCTCCTGTTCTCTCTTGTGTCAGCCAGGGGCATGGCCAAGGGAGGTGGAATCACTGTTGGGGTCAAAGATGCCACGGGCAAAGACGTCGGAACCGTGAAGATCAAGACCCTTGCTTCCGGCGTAGAACTCAAACTCAAACTCCGCGGATTGCCCCCCGGTGAACACGCCATCCATTTCCATCAGAACGCGAAATGTGAAGCACCGGATTTCAAGTCCGCTGGTCCGCACTTCAATCCTGATGGGAAGATGCACGGCCTGGAGAATCCCATGGGCGCTCACGCCGGTGATATGCTCAATTTCACAGCAGACGAAAAGGGCAATGCCAAGGCCACGATTGTCAATAAGAGCGTGAATCTCGGAACAGACGCCCATTCACTCTACAGCAACGGGGGAACCTCCCTGGTCGTGCACGCCAAAGCTGACGACATGAAGACCGATCCAGCCGGCAACGCAGGTGATCGCATTGCCTGCGGTCTGATTGTGAAGTGAATCTCCGGGCGCGCTGGCATCGAACAGACTTGTCAAGCACGCCAAGTTGGTCCTCTATCCCCGTGCGCCCAGCGGCCTGACCGCTGAAACCATGGGCTGCCTGACCGAGAACCCAGCGATCTCGGCGACGCTCAGCGCTATGTCATTCGGCGCCGAGAAACACGCGGTGGTCGAATTCCGGTGATGTTTGACGCGCTGAAAGCGTCTGATGATAGGGGGTAGTCTATGACAAGAAGGATATCGATAGTGTTTTCAGCGGGGGCATTGGGCGGTCTGTTGAACGCCCTGCTGTTCTGGCTTTTCGGAATGGTCGGGATTACGGCCCTTGTCGGGATGCATGCCCCGGTCAAATGGGATCCGCCGCATATCTATTGGGGCGTCACCTGGGGCGGCATCTGGGGGGCGATGTTCCTGCTGCCATGGCTAAAGGGTTCCGTTGTGCTGAGAGGTCTATTGTTCAGCATCGCTCCCACGCTGGTAGCGTGGCTCATAGTATTTCCTTTGCGCGGCATGGGACCCCTGGGGCTTAAGGTAGGCACGTTGATGCCCTTTCTGGCGATCGTGNNGCGGCGCTATGGGTTCGTGAGGCTGATCTCCGTGGCTAGGCGAAAGCGGTTTACGGGTAGTTGATGAAGGACGGGAATTGGCGTTGAAAATCGCTATCTATCTTGTCGCGGCGGCAGTGGCGCTCGGCCTGGGGTTGTTCATCTATTTGTCAATAGATTCAAGAAGAGCCCGAGAGACGGGGCTCTTGAACG
>PMBY01000041.1:7641-7861 GCA_003153875.1 Myxococcales bacterium
ATCGAAAAGGACACCGGCGATTATCTTTGGGCCACGTTCCGGAGCAGAATCTGGCGGTTCGTTGACGACACCGAGCTGCGCTTGGATGCAGCCGGTAAGGCTATTCACGTAAGGTCGGCGTCTCGCGTGGGAAAAGGTGACCTCGGGGTGAACAGGAAGAGGGTTGAACGCCTGAGGAATTTGTTCAAAAACAAACATCTCGGCGCCTGATCCTGCCGAG
>PMBY01000507.1:0-3663 GCA_003153875.1 Myxococcales bacterium
GAGTTGTCGATCTCGATCCACACCGCAGGCGCCGTGGTGGGCGAAGTCGCTGTCTTGGGCGGCGTGCGCACGGTTCGGTTTGGGTCGGCGTTGCCAGCAGCCTCGGGATCGGCCGCCGAATCATCTAGGGTCCAGGCAGCTGGGTTGGACGGATCCGTTGGGACGACATCGTCTGTGTCTGCGGTCGGGCTCGCGCCAGGGCTGTGAAGATCGCACCCGGCGTGGCGAAGTTCGGCGCCTAGTTGCACGTAGAAGGCGACGCGCATTTCCTGCAGGTCGCGCAGCATGTCCTGGTGAATCTGACTCGCTTTCTTGACCTTGAGGCGATAGTCGGGCGTCAAACCGGAGGCATCGCCCAACTCGTCGGCGCGGCGAATCTCGCGGAAACGTGACTCCATCTCGCGGCCGATGGCCAGGTAGCGGCCTCCTGCGGCCAGGGCGCGTCCGTACAGGGCAGGGGCCGCAGGCGGGCAGACCTTGGCCGCGTGACTTTCGTGACTGGCGGCGGGCCGGGCCACCTCGGTCAGGGTGCTGTGAACCGCGGTGGAGAATTCGTTGCGAACCTGGTCCATCTCGATCTGCAGAGCGAGGAAACGATCTACGGTTCGGCGCAGGCTGGCGACGTCGCCGAACACCGGATCGATACGCGGACTGACCGCGGTTCGAAAGGGCGTGGCCGTCGTCGACTGCGCGGCAGTCGCCAGAATAAGCCAGAGCGGAAACAGCATTTGTCGTCGGTTCCTCGTTGGGGGAGGGCGCGATTATGGTGCCGCTGCAAGCCGACCAGCAAGAAACTGGTGGCTCGGGCGTCAGGCCGCCGCTATCTTCACCCACCACCCCATGAGCGCGAACAAGGTAGAGGCTGGCAGCGGCGTGCGTTTTGCGTTCTTGACGCCGCGGAAGCTGCCGTCGGCCGACACGCTGGCGGGTCGGGTGGTGGTGCTNNGGCTGGCCGCCTGGGTGGACCACCACGACCACGAGCGCCACGTCGACTTCGTTCGCGATCCCCGGTTTCTATTGGCTAGCAAGGCCGAGCACGGGGGCTGTCCGGAAATGATCACGCCGGAGTTTGTCGCCAAGGTGGGACCGGTGGACACGGTGGCCATGCACATGGACCTGGACGGGCTCTATGCCGGCGCCAAGTGGGTGCTGGGTGGAATCGAGCCCTATGAAGGCGCCGATGCCGACGCGCGCGCGGTGGACACGCGGCGCGGGGAGCCGGGTCCCATCGCCACGCGCATCGATCGCGCCTTGCGGGCGCGCTTTCGCGACGAGACGCTCAAGTACCGCGTNNGCCGAGCGCTACGAGGTCGAAGGCAACGTGGCGTATGTGGAGGCCCGGTCGAACGCGCCCTATGACAAGACCGAACTGCTGCTGCTGGGCCAGCAGCGTGCGGCCGTGGCGGTGGTGCGGGATTCGGGATCGCTGGCCATTGCGGCTGACTTCGAATCCGGGCTGGACTTGATCAAGTTGTTCGACTTGGGCGGCGGCATGCCCACGCGCGTGTCTGTGCCCGAGTCACGCTTGGAAGAAGTATTGAAGAAGCTCGCCGAGACCGTGGCCCAGCGCCGTTAAGCAACTTCTTTCCGGGCACGATCTAGGCCCTGGTCAACCCGTCGAATGAGGGTAGATTTGGGGCATGCATGTGAATCACGGTACGCCTCCCAAGAAGTCCCATCAGGCCCTGGCTGAGCGCATCCTCAAGCAGCGCGGTCGCGGGATGCCGCCGCTCGCGGGCCCGATGCCGTCGCCCGACGAGGTGGCGACCTTGGTGGAGGATCTGCTCTCGGTGATCCTGCCGGGAACTCGACGCACGCGCATGCTGGGCGAAACTTCGCACGCGGCTGCGCGCGAGCGGGTGGCCGAGGTACTGGGCGATCTGGATCTGCGGCTGGAGGAATTGATTTTCTTGGGCCTGCACCGCCTGTGCCCCGAAGTCACCAAGAACAAGGACGCCTGCTGGCGGCGCGCGCAGAGCATCACCGCGCGCACCCTGGCCGCCCTGCCCGAGTTGCGCGGGCTTCTGGAAGCGGACATCCAGTTGGCCTTCGAAGCCGATCCGGCTGCCACCGGCACCGACGAGGTGGTGGCGTGCTATCCCGGCCTGTATGCCATCGCCATCTACCGGGCGGCGCACCGCTTGTTGCGCGAAGGCGCGCAACTGGTGCCGCGCATGATGACCGAGTACGCCCACTCACGCACCGGCATCGACATTCACCCCGGCGCCAGCATCGGCTCGCCCTTTTTCATCGACCACGGCACCGGCATCGTCATCGGCGAGACCAGCCGCATCGGACGCGCGGTTCGTATCTATCAGGGTGTTACCCTGGGCGCGCTGTCGATCAAGCGCAAAGTCAGTGCGGCCGCGGCGACGGCGACGCCCAAGCAGCCCGTGCCCCAGCGCCACCCGACCATCGAAGACGACGTGGTCATCTACGCCAACGCCACCATCCTGGGCGGTGACACGGTGATCGGCAAGGGCGCGGTGGTGGGCGCCAACGCGTGGGTCAGCTACTCGGTGCCGGCTGGCCGGCGCGTCGGGGGCGGGGCCTAGCCTGTTCACAGCCAGAGATTCCGATGGCGGTTTCCCAGCGCCTGCTCGACCTGCTGCGCGAGGTTTCCGCCGAGATCCTCGATGCGCAGAGGCCCTTGCGCGTGATTCGTCTGCTGGAGTGGCCCGAGGAGGTGGAGCGAGAGTTCTTTGAAAACGGCGCGCGCGAGCTGCCGCGCCCGAGCTATCAGGTGCCCGATGAGGTCGAGGCCGCGGGCAAACGATTTCGCGCTTTGGCCCAGCGGGTGGCCGGCGACAACGAGATCGAGCGTTTCCTACGCGACACTTGTGTGGCCATGGCCACGGCGGCCCGCATGCTGCACGCGGTGGGCAGTAAGGATTTCTACTTTCACTCAGTCGAGATCTACGGCCGGCCCGGCAGCCTTTCGTCGGATCGACGGACCACCAATTCCGATTTGGCTCGGCATTTTGAGGGCGTGATTGCTGGCTACGCGCCGCCGCCCGCGGCGGTCGATCAGCCGACCATCGATGCGGTCGACGCGGCCACCGAGCTTCGCGTGCGATTCCAGGAGCGCTTTCCCGGGCACGAGGTCCGGGTCGTGCTGGTGGATCATCTGGCGTCCAATGCATCGGCCAGCATCGACGAGATCAAGATCAAGCGGGGCGCGCGGTTTTCGCCGCGCGATCTGCGCCAGATCGAGTACCACGAGCTGGGGATACACGTGACCACCGCGCTTAACGGCAGGGCGCAGCCGGTGATGCCCTTCATCGGGGTGCCTTCGCCGCGCACCACGCGCACCCAGGAAGGGTTGGCGGTATTCACCGAGTTCGTCACCCGCTCGACCAGCCTGGCCCGCGTACGGCGCTTGTGCGACCGCACCCTGGCAGTGCAGATGGCCGAGGAGGGCGCCAACTTCCTCGACCTGTACCGTTTCTTCTTGGGTCGCGGCCACGACGAGCGCGCTTCGTTTGATTGCGCGCGCCGGGTGTGTCGCGGGGGGATGGTGGAGGGCGGTGCCCCGTTTACCAAGGACGTGTGCTACCTGGACGGGCTTCTGCGGGTCACCAATTTCCTGCGCATTGCCTTGACCAAAGGCAAGAGCCAACTCGTGCGATTGCTCTTCGTAGGCAAGCTAGCCATCGAGGACAT
>PMBY01000507.1:3699-3831 GCA_003153875.1 Myxococcales bacterium
CGGGCGGAAGCCGATCTGGTGTGAAGCGATCCTTGGGAGTAGTGAGCCGGTGTGGCTGCTGGAGGGGACGGTGGCTGAGAACACAGAGGGGAGAGGGGAGGGCACAGAGATCAGGTTCGGGCTGATCGCCAG
>PMBY01000318.1 GCA_003153875.1 Myxococcales bacterium
GCATCCGCTGCTGCGGGAATACTTCGGCACGCGTCTGCGCGATTCCCAGCCCCAGGCTTGGCAGGCGGCGCATCGGCGTCTCTACGAACACCTTTGTATGACCACAAAGGACAAGCCCGATGCCACCCTCGAAGACCTCCAGCCGCTCNNGCCGTGGCCCACGGCTGCCAGGCGGGCTTGCACCAAGAGGCGTGTGAAACGGTCTACCGCAACCGAATCCAGCGCGGGCGCGAGGCTTACAGCACGTTCAGACTCGGTGCGTTCGGTTCCGATCTGGGAGCCATCGCCTGTTTCTTCAAGCAGCCTTGGGAAAATTTCTTGCCCGACATTCCAGAGCCCTTGCAAGCCTGGCTGCTGAACGAAGCCGCCTACCGTCTTCGCGGCTTGGGTCGACTGAACGAGGCTCTCGATCCGTTTCGAGCCGCACTGAAGAGCTACGAAACGCTGGAGGACTGGAGACTCGCCTCTTGTCTTGCCAGCAATCTGAGCAAGCTTGATCTGACGTTGGGAGACGTGAAGGGAGCGATCGTGGACGCCGAACAGTCCGTCACCTACGCCAACCGTAGCGACGATGCGTCTCAGCGAATAGCCGCACGCGCGACCCTCGCCGAGGCCCTACACCAGGCGGGCAAACGGGCCGAGGCAGAGAAGCGCTTCCGAGAGGCCGAGGACATGCAGGCCAAGCTCCACCCCGACTACCAGCTGCTGCATTTGCTGCCTGGCTTCCAGTATTGCGACCTCCTCTTGTCAGAGTCGGAGCAGGCGGTGGGAAAGGCCGAAGGCGGAATGAAGGGGGAAGAATTGCTTGCCAAGTGCCGCGCCGTCCGCGAGCGCGCGGAGAAAATGTTCAAATGGCGTGCCCCCAGCGACCGTCTCCTCGACATCGCCCTCGAGCACCTCACCCGTGGCCGCGCCGAGCTCCACGAGGCGATTCTCGAAACTCGCAACCGCCTAACCGAGTCGGCGTACCTCTCGGCGTCGACTCCCGAAGCAAGTCAGCGCGGCCTGACGTTCGGGGCTGCGGAGCTTGACCACGCAGTGTCTGGCCTCCGGCGTTCCGGCCGGCAGGACCACCTTCCCCGCGGCCTCCTCACCCGCGCCTGGCTGCGCAGTCTCACCGGCCCGCGCACCGGGCCCGATAGTGCGCAGAGCGACCTCGAAGAAGCCTGGGAAATCGCCGAGCGCGGGCCCATGCCGCTCCACAGGGCCGACATCCATCTATATCGCGCGCGGCTCTTCTTTCGCGAGAAAGCATACCCGTGGCAATCCCCGCAGGACGATCTCGCCGAGGCTCGTCGCCTGATCTTCAAACACGGCTACCTGCGCCGGAAGGAAGAACTCGAAGACGCGGAAGCCGCTCTGGAGCATTTCGGAAACGCGCTCACGCCATGAGCCCGCAACAGCAAGAGCATCTTCATCAGCCACCGGCGCGACCCGAACGGAGAATCGCAGGCGCTGTTCTGCCTCGATGTGATATCGATCACCGCCGCCTGATTGAAGGCGTGCGGGAAACCCCACGGCCCATTTCCGGCGCGCCACCAATAGTTCTTGCGCCACACACAGAGATTCTTTCCGGGTATAGGGCCGGGCCAGGTTTTCAACTTGGAAGCCGGCGTATCGTTGCATGAAGTGAGCACGGCCATCGGCCACTCGTCACCGGTGGTGACCAAACGCTGCTACGACCACCGCGTGCGCAAGACGTCTTCGGCGGCGATTACAGCAAGGTTGAAGAAGAAGTAGGCGGCACCCCGGCGTCGGACGGGCCTTGACTGCCGCGCCTCGCTTGAGATTCGGCCATGAGTACCGACAAGCGGAAGCGTAGCCGGAGGCCGCGCGCTCTCTTCGCGGACGATGGCGCAGGTCTCGTCAAAATCGCGGGCCAAGGTACCCTCATCATGAAGCTAACCACATTGTCGACCTCACGTCGTTTTTTAGGGAGAATATCTGTCATGGCGAACCCGGAATCACCTGCCGTACAACTCGAAACTCTCAAGTCGATTTGGGAGCAGTACCGCGCACAAGCGAAGACGTCTAGAAGATTGAAGGCCGAGCAGGGCCGGTGGCAACGGATACTACTGGTTGGCACCGTCGTGGCGCTACTCGCGACACCATTTTCTAAGACACTTGAGGCTAATGGACTTGCTGGGGCCGCAAAAGTCCTGGTCATCATCGCTACGCTGATCTTTGCGCTACTCGCATGGCTCAACAAGGAGGTTCTGGGTGATGACTCCCAGCAACCTTGGGTCCGAGCTCGACAAACCGGGGAGGGCCTGAAATCGCTCGCCTTCAGGTTCCTCGGAGGCATTCCCCCTTACGACGGTGCGAGCTCGCCCAGGATCGCCCTTGAGAGAGCAGCCGAATTAGTCACCAAGACTGGCGTAGCAGCGGACCGGGTGGACGAGAAAGAGCGGGCAGAGAAGATTCCGCCAGCGCCAATGTCCCCGGCTGAATACGTTGAGAGGCGCCTCGACGACCAGCTTGCCTACTATGAGCGAGAAGCGGAGCGTGAGAGGAAGATCGAAGGCCGCATCACCAGTATTGGGCGCTTGATCTCCCTGGGAGTTGCCGTTTTTGGTGCGCTAGGCGCGTTCATTGCCCAGGAGTGGCGCG
>PMBY01000040.1:0-6989 GCA_003153875.1 Myxococcales bacterium
GGCCGCATGAGCGCGGCGGCCGAGCAGAGCGGCCGCCATGTGTCTGTCGTCGATGGTTTGATCGCCGCTACCGCGATTCTTCACGGACTGACTGTGGTTACCCGCAACACCAAGGACTTCGCGCCCACGGGAGCGCCGTTGCTCGACCCCTTTCGGGCGTGACGAAAAGCCAAACATCGCGGGTGTTGGCTTCGCGAAGCAGGGCGCCCATCCTGCATTTGGCTGCATTACAAAATTGACCACGTGGTGAACAATTTTGTATCATAGCTGGCCAAGCGTTCATCGGCTTGGCCCGCTCTGACAACGGATTCGGCGCCCGGTGCGGTCTCTTTCGAGTTTCCGCGCAGTTTCGAAGGACCATGTTCATGAGCGTCTGGTAGGGCACCGATGGAGTTACTCAGACATTGAGTAATAATACGCAGTCACTGAGTAATAGTTGACGGCCGTCTCGGATGGCTCCAGAATCGGGACATGGTCTTTCGCCGCGCCCTGGTGCAGGAACTGGCGACCGCGCTTGCGCGCAAGCCGCCCCTGCTTCAGGTGATCGTCGGCCCACGCCAGGTGGGAAAGACCACGGCGGCGGAGCAGCTGGTCGAGCATCTGGGGTGGCCAACTGTCTTTGCCGCTGCTGACACGCCGCTGCCGCCTGGGCCCGAATGGATCGAAACCCACTGGCACCGCGCGCGTATGCAGAAACCCGGAAAAGCCGGCACAGTTCTTCTGGTTCTGGACGAGGTGCAAAAGGTCACGGGCTGGAGCGAGGTCGTCAAGCGCCTATGGGACGAAGAACGGCGGACGGGCGGGCCGGTTCGCGCCGTGCTCCTCGGCTCGTCAGCCCTGCTGGTGCACAAGGGTGCGACCGAGAGTCTGGCGGGCCGGTTCTTTCTGCACCGATGCCAGCATTGGTCGTTCGCAGAATGCAGGCAGGCCTTTGCATGGAGTCTCGACACCTGGCTGTACTTCGGTGGATATCCTGGATCCGCGCCGCTGGTGGAGGACGAGGCGGCGTGGAAGCGCTACGTGACCGATTCGCTGATCGAGGCCGTGCTGGCCCGTGACGTGCTGTTGTTGCAGCCGATCACCAAGCCGGTGCTTCTGCGACACCTGTTCGCGCTTGCGGCGACCTATCCGGCGCAGGTGTTGTCCTACAACAAGATGCTCGGGCAGTTGCAGGATGCGGGCAACACGACCACATTGGCCGGCTATCTCCGACTGCTGGAGGCCGCGTTTCTCGCTTCGGGATTGGAGCTTTTCAGCAAGGGTCACGTGCGAAAGCGTGGCAGCAGTCCGAAGCTTCTGCTGTGGAACAATGCCCTGGTCAGCGCGCTCGGCCTGCGCACCTACAAGCAAGCGATGGCCGACGGTGCATGGTGGGGGCGACTGGTAGAAAACGCGGTGGGTGCTCACCTGCTCAATGGTTTGCCAGCCGCAAACTTCGGCGTGACCTACTGGCGCGAGGGAGATCGGGAGGTCGATTTCGTGGTCAGCCAGGGAACCCAGGTGTGGGCCATCGAGGTCAAGAGTGGACGGCCGGGCAAGTTGAGCGGCCTCGAGGCGTTCAGGCAGCGCTACCCCAAGGCCCGCGTCTGGCTGGTCGGTGGTGGGGGCGTCGACCTGGAAGAGTTCTTCTTGCGGCCCGCCACGGACTGGTTCGCGTGACTCAGCTTCGGGGCGCACGCAGGCGCTGGTTGAACTCACGCTTGCTGACGTGCGCGCGATCGAGGATGAAGACCTCATCTCCGTTCGACGCAACTGAGCATTCCTGGGGAAGCCGGGAGGCGGTAACCTCGCTGAATCTCTGCACATTTTCTGGGGACTGGGGGCGGTCTGCTGACGAAAATCTTTCGTGTGCTATTCTTCCGGCCGTTCCTGTGAGAGAGCCTTCCCTGACCCACAGTGCTGCGTGCCGCGTTTTTCGTGGGTGGCTAGTACTGTCGTTGCTGGCTGCGAGCGTGGCGTGTGCGGGGCGAAGGCTGCAGCCGAGCACCCCGATCCAGGCGGTGGATCTCACGCCAGAAGAGCGTCTGGGCATCGACGACGTGTTCGAAGTGCGTGTGCTGGGCGAGAAGGATCTTTCCGATCTCTACCGCGTCGCCGCGGACGGCACGGTTGACTATCCCTTTGTCGGCCGCATCTCGGTCATCGGTATGCGCAGCGGAGACGTGCAGGAATTCATCGCGGCCAAGCTGGCCGACGGTTACCTCAAGAAGCCGCAAGTCTCGCTAATGGTCAAAGAGTGGAACAGCCGCAAGGTTTCCGTCATCGGCCAAGTCCAGAAGCCGGGCTCGGTGTCCTATTTCACCAACATGACCATCGTGGATGCCATCGCCGCAGCGGGTGGTTTCACTGGCATTGCTTCCAAGAACTCCGTGACCTTGCGACGCGAAGCCAAGGGTGCCGTGCAAAGCAAGACCTACCCCGTGGCCGACATCAGCGAGGGCCGAGCCCCCAACGTGGTCCTGCGGCCCGGCGACATTCTGGTCGTGGACGAGCGGCTGTTCTAGGGATCGCATCCTGTGGATCTGCGCGCTGCTCCCGCATCGGCAGAAACCCTTCCCCAGCGCCCGCGCCGCCAGGACAGGCGAAGCCGCCGCGGTTCTGGTTCAAGCGCCGCGCGGACCTTTACCACCGCGGCCCTACTCGGCGTGCTGCTGGTCGGCGCGCCGCTGACCCTAGGTGGCGTGCATCGCCCGATCGTGTTCGCCATCCTGGGCGTGGCCGCGCTGCTTGCGCTGGCAACCGCGTTGCTGGCCAAGGGTTGCAGAGACAATCTCGCAACTGCCGTCGCACTCGCGCTTCCACTTTTCTTTCTCGTGGTTGCGGCCGTGCAAATCGTTCCGCTGCCAGCCGGCCTGCGCGCTCTGCTCGATCCCAAGGGCTCGGCCCTGCTTGCCCTCGCGGATCTCCACGGCGCCCAGCCGCTCAGCCTCGACCCACCTGAAACCTACGGCGAATTCGCCAAAGCCGCAGCCGCGTTCTGCGTGGCCTTGGCCGCGCTGGTGTTGGCCAGCGGGCGCCGCCTGCGGTCCATCGTCCCTGGCCTGGTCGCAAGCACGGGTCTGGCAGCGATGGCAATCGGGCTCGGCCACCGCGCCGCTGCCGAATCCGCGGTCTACGGCCACTTTCCCACCAGCGGCGGGCTCCTGGTCGGTCCCTTCATCAACCCCAATCACACGGCCGAGTTTCTCGAACTCGCCGCCTTTGCGGCGCTGGCGTTTGCCTTTGCCCGCAGCACCAGCTACGGCCAGCGTGTGTGGAAACTCATCGCCGCGGTCCTGGCCGCCGGGGCGATTTCCACTTTGTCGCGTGGATCGGTGCTGGCCCTGGGCGCAGGCGCGTTGACCTGGTTTGTCCTTGCGCCCAGATCAGACGAGGGCGAGCCTTTGCACCGCAGCCGATTCGCAGCCGTCTTGCTGGCCTTGCTCGTCGTGGTGGGCGCCGCCATCGGCCTGGGCGGCGACAAGATCGTCGCCGAATTCCGCGGCACCGTTGGCGACAACCTGTCCAAGCTGCTCGTGTCGAAAGACGCCTTGCCCATGGCGGTTGCGCATCCGGCAGGCATTGGACTGGGCGCCTTCGGCCGCGTCTACCCCGCGTATCAGACGCTGCACTGGCCGGTCTGGCTCGAATTCGTGGAGAACCAGCCGGTCGGCATCCTCATCGAGGCTGGGATCGCCGGCGCCCTGATCTTGCTCGGCCTCTTGATTTTCGTCGGACGCAGGTTCTGGAAAGAAGCGCGCCGGGATCGNNGGACTTCGGCCTCGAAACCCCGGGCGTATTGCTGCCTTTCTGCGCTCTTCTCGGTGCCGTCTTCGGCAGGCAAGCCACTTCAACCGAAGATCCCGCGCCCAATCGCAGCCCCGCGATTTTCGCCATTGTCGCCTGCCTCGCGGCCGTCGCTGGCATCGGGCTACTGCGCGCCCCGGGTGCGCGCGATTTCGATGCCCTGTTGCGACCGCCCTTCACCCCGGACAACCGCGCCCTGGTCCACGCGGCCTCGCTGGCCCACCCGACGGATTCTGTCTACGCGCTGGCCGAGGCCCGACTTGAACCCCGGACGACCATCGCGACTCGGCTGCGCCTGCTCAATCGGGCGATGCTGCTTTGTCCCCTGTGCTTGGGCGCGCACCGGGAAGCGGCCCGCGATCTGTGGCGGCTTGGTCGCCGCGGCCAGGCCCTGCTGGAATGGAAGATCGTCGTCACCGAATCCCGCGCAAGTCTGGGAGGCGCGCTCGACGAGCTTTTCAAGGCCGGCGCCAAGGCCGGGGAAATGGCGACACTGGCCGACGACAAGAATCGTTACGACATCAGCCGTTACCTGCTTGCGCACGGACTCACCGACGCAGCCAGGGACACCCTCAATCACGACAGCAACCCCGAAAGCGTCGAGTTCAATCTGGTGCAGGCGCAGATCGCGCTTGCCGCGAAAGATCTTCCCGCCGCGCAGAAGGCCAGCCAGCGCGCCCTGGAAATTGCGCCGCGCGATCCGCGCGCGACCCTGATGGCCGCCGAGATCGCCTTGCTGCGGCCGGGAACTCGGGACGAAGCGCTCGCGATCCTCGAAAACGGCCTGCGCTTTTCACCGGCTGACGTCGACTTGAACCGCAAGCACCTGGCGCTCCTGATGCAGACCGATAGATGGCAGTCCATCGACCAAGCCTTGGCCGGGTTGCGCGCAGCGCTTTCCGAGGCTGGCGCACCCAGCACCGAAGCCAATCTCGCAGCCGCGTACGCCTTCGAGCGGCGTGGCCAATTCACGCGAGCCATTTCCGAGTACCAAGCCGCGCTCGCGCAAAACCCGGACAACATCGGGCTGCTCTTGGCCCTGGCCAAGGCAGCGGAAGAAAGCGGCGGGATCACCACCGCCATTGACGCCTACAATGGCGTNNCGACAAGAAGCAGCTTGAGGTAGATAGCATCTCCCCACCCCCTTGAGCCCTGGACCGGGCCATCGGGCCCGCGGGTATCTACCACCGCTTTCGCGGGGCGAGGGAATCGGATACGCCTGGGCGCCGCAAGTCTTGGATCTCACGGCAAAGTCAAACTGTTCGGTGCTCTAGGGAGAGGGGATTGAGCAACTGTGGCGAAATCCTGCCGAAAACGGAAGCGTGACTCTCTCCCTCGCTCGTTGCCGCGCTCTGCGCCGTACCAGCACCGACGCCGAGGCCGCCCTATGGGTTCGGCTTCGGGCCAAACGACTCATGGGCTTCAAGTTTCGACGGCAGCATCCCTGCGGGCCGTACATATTGGACTTCTACTGTCCGGCCAGTCACCTGGCCGTGGAACTAGACGGTGGCCAACATTTCAACTCGGCGGCACAGAAATACGACCAGCGCAGAACGACTTTCCTTCTTTGCCACGGCGTCAGGGTCCTCCGCTTCCCGACCGACCTGGTCTTCCGCGAACCGATTGCCGTCCTCGATGCGATCATCCTCGCACTTGGCGTCTGCCCCTCTCCCTAACCCTCTCCCCGCTTTCGCGGGGCGAGGGAATCGGATACGCCTGGGCGCCGCAAGTCTTGGATCTCACGGCAAAGTCAAACTGTTCGGTGCTCTAGGCGTTAGCCGGGGACAGCGTGAGGGGTTCCGCGCCCACACCCCCCCAGCGTCGGGTCCCTCGCCCCCATAGGCGTTAAGCGGCAGCCGGTAGAAGTATTCCACCCCCTCGCCCCGCGTAGCACCGCGAAGCGGGGAGAGGGTTGGGGAGAGGGGCCGCACTAGAGCACCGAACGGTTTGACTCTGCCGTGAAATCCAGGAGTTGCGACGCCCGGGCACTGTCCGATTCCCTCGCCCCGCGACAGCGGGGAGAGGGCTAGGGAGAGGGGCAGACGCGCGCGCGCGCGCGGCCGTGCCCCTCTCCCGCCGCGCTTCGCGCGTCTGCCTCTCCCCGCTTCGCGGGGCGAGGCGAATTTTCCAGACGCTCGCAAGCTCTCGATTCCACCCAACATTCAAACCGTTCGGTGCTCTAGGCCGGACCCCTCATCCCAACCTTCTCCCCGGCGGACCGGGGAGAAGGGGTCACAAATTTCTCCGTCAGGCCTCGCTTAACGCCTATGACCCGCTCCCTCCGGGAGCGCCGCACGAACAGATCATTGACTTGTTGTAGCCATCTGGCTACAGTTCGCAGGTGTTCGAAGTTCGAAAGACCGACGAGTTTGTGCGCTGGCTCGACGGGCTTCGTGACGTCCGAGCGCGGGTGCGCGTCCTCGTTCGCATCGAACGTGTCGTAGCGGGCAATCTCGGCGATTCCAAGTCCGTGGGACAAGGGTATCAGAGCTGCGCATCGACTACGGTCCTGGATACCGTGTGTACTTCACAAGACGAGGACAGTGGATTGTCATCTTACTTGTTGGCGGCGACAAATCCGGCCAAGCGGCCGACATCAAGACCGCGGTCCGGCTGGCCAAGAATCTGTAGGAGCAAGTCATGAGAAAGACCAAAACCACTCGCTATGACGTGGCGGAGCATCTGAGGACGCCCAAAGAAATGGCGGCTTACCTCGAATCTGTGCTCGAGGAATCAAACGGTGATGCGGCGATGGTTGCCAAGGCCATTGGCGACATCGCTCGAGCAAGAGGGATGAGCCAGGTCGCGAAAGATTCAGGTTTGTCCCGGGAGAGCCTGTACAAGGCCCTGTCGGGTGAGAGAAGCCCAGGGATCGACACGATTCTCAAGGTCATCAGCGCTCTGGGCATCAAGCTGCACGCTGAAGCGCGGACGTAGAAGCTGCTTGCACCATGCATCCAACTGCGGTCAACTGTCGAAGCTCCGACACCGTTGATGCATTCAACAGCGTCCTCGAAGTACCCCGACCAACGCAGAAGCGCGCGGCGCACTGGCAAGAATCCAACACGACAAGAAGATTCTTGAGGTAGTTGGCTCTTTCGGCATCTCTATTGCCGTTTTTATGATAAAAACGGCAACGTGATTGCCAGAACGATGAGCCTGCCAGGGTCGGCAAGTCTGTTCCTTTTTGGGCCGCGCGGCAC
>PMBY01000040.1:7025-8144 GCA_003153875.1 Myxococcales bacterium
CTCATCGAAACACGCGGGTTGCGTTTCGTACTCACGGGATCGTCCGCGCGCAAGCTCAAGCGCTCGGGCAGCAACCTCCTTGGCGGTCGCGCTCGAACCTTGACCATGCACCCTTTCACCGCCTCCGAGCTGGGCCGAAAGTTCGACCTNNCTGTTCCTTTTTGGGCCGCGCGGCACTGGGAAGTCCACCTGGATCGGGTCGGTGCTGCCCACTGCCCTGCACATCGACCTGCTCAAGGAATCCACCTTTGCCGAGTTGGCCGGTCACGCCGAGCGGCTAGAAGCCCTAGCCGACGCAGCCAGGGCGAAGACCATCGTCGTCGACGAAGTGCAGAAGCTGCCGTCGCTCCTAGACGAAGTCCACCGNNTCCGAGCTGGGCCGAAAGTTCGACCTACCGCATGCCATTCGCCACGGGATGCTTCCGACTGTCTGGGTGAGTCCAGATCCCACCGAGTACCTGAAAAGCTACGTCGGCACCTACCTTCGCCAGGAGGTTCAACAGGAGGCGCTCGTGCGCAACGTGGCCACCTTCAGCCGGTTCCTCGAGGCGGCCAGCTTTTCGCAGGGATCGGTGCTGAATGTGCAGTCCGTCGCCGCCGACTGCGGTATCAACCGCAAGACCGTCGAGAGCCATTTCGACCTCATCGAAGATCTCCTCCTATCCGTGCGCGTGCCCTCCTTCCGCCGACGCGCAAAGCGAAAGCTGACCACGCACCCGAAGTTCTACTTCTTCGACGCAGGCGTGTATCGGGCGCTGCGCCCGCGTGGCCCCCTGGACAGCGCCGATGACATCGACGGCTCCGCTATCGAAACCTTGGTCCTGCAGTCGCTGCGCGCGGAGAACGCGAACCACAGCCTCGGCTACGACATCCACTTCTGGCGCACGTTCGATGGTAAAGAGGTCGACTTCGTTTTGTATGGTCCACGCGGGTTCCATGCCATCGAGGTCAAGCGTACGTCCCGCTTTCGCGAGGAGGACATCGCCTCTCTGCGGCTGTTTTGCAACGATTACCCACAGGCGCGCGGGCTACTGCTCGACGGCGGCCATCAGCATTACCGCTTCGGAGAGATCGACGTCGTTCCGCTCGGCGAAGGACTGGCCGAGCTTGGCAACCGCC
>PMBY01000519.1 GCA_003153875.1 Myxococcales bacterium
CTGGGCAGTTGGGCGTCTACGCCGACATCCCCGCCGAAGTGCGCGAGCGCGTGGAAGACGTGCTCTTCAACCGACGGCCCGACGCCACCGAGCGCCTGGTGGAGCAGGCCGGGCAGGTGAAGGGCACGGCCAGCAAGCGAACCCAGGATCTGTCGTGGCGACAAGCGCCCGTAGAAAAGCGCCTGGAGTACGCCTTGGTCCACGGCATGGTGGATTTCATCGAAGCGGACACCGAGGAGGCGCGGCAGAAACTGGGAAGGCCGCTTGACGTCATCTCGGGCCCGCTCATGGCAGGCATGGCTGTGGTGGGCGATCTTTTCGGCGCGGGCAAGATGTTCCTGCCCCAGGTGGTCAAGAGCGCGCGCGCCATGAAGGCGGCGGTGGCCTATCTGCAGCCCTTCATGGAGGCCGAGAAAGAGCAGGGTGTGGTGCAGCCGCGCGGCCGTGTGCTNNAACAACTACCAGGTCATCGATCTGGGCGTGATGGTTCCCTGCGAGAAGATCCTCGACACGGCTGTGCAAGAGAAGGTCGACATCGTGGGCCTCTCGGGGCTCATCACGCCCTCGCTCGACCAGATGGTGCACGTGGCGCAGGAAATGGAACGCCGAGGCCTTTCACACCCGCTGCTCATCGGTGGTGCCACCACCAATCGCGAACACACCGCGGTCAAGATCGCGCCCCAGCGCAGCGGTCCCACTATGCACGTGCTCGATGCGTCGCGCGCGGTGGGCGTGGTTTCGGCGCTGCTGGATGCCGCACAGAAGGACGCTCTTGAAAAGAAAACCCGTGCCGAGCAGGAACAGCTCCGCGAGATTCACGCCGACAAGCAGCGACGGCCGCTCGTTCCCTACGCCGCGGCCGGCGCAGGCAGGCCGGCGATCGTGTGGCGGCCAGAGGATATTCCCACGCCAACTTTCATCGGCCGCCGCGTGATCGAACGGCAACCACTCGACGAATTGGCGCGTTTCATCGATTGGACCTTCTTCTTCACCGCCTGGGAACTGAAAGGCAAGTATCCGCAGATCCTCGACCACCCCAAGTACGGCCCTGCGGCCCGCGATCTGTTCGGCGCGGCCCAGAAGCTGCTGGAGCAGATCGTGCGAGAGAACTTGCTCACCGCCAGCGCGGCTTACGGCCTGTGGCCGGCCTGCAGCGAGGGCAGCGACATCGTGCTCTTTTTCGACGAGAGCCGCACCCGCGAGCTGTGTCGCTTCCCCATGCTGCGCCAGCAGACCGGATCCGGCCCCTATCACTGCCTGGCCGACTTCGTGGCGCCCGCATCAGCGGGCCTGGCCGACCACGTAGGCGCCTTTGCGGTCACCGCGGGCATCGGCGCGCAGGAGCTGGTTGGGCGCTTCGAGCAGGCGCGCGACGACTACAGCGCGATCATGGTCAAGGCCCTGGCCGACCGGCTGGCTGAGGCGTTCGCCGAGTGCTTGCACCAGCGCGTGCGTCGCGAGTGGAGCTACGGCGCGGACGAGAATCTCAGCAACCAGGATCTCATCGCAGAAAAGTATCGTGGCATACGGCCCGCCGCGGGCTATCCCGCCTGGCCCGACCACACCGAGAAGCAGCCGCTCTTCGATCTTCTGCAGGCGCCTGAGGTGGGCATCACCCTGACGGAGAGTTCCGCTATGAGCCCGGC
The DNA here is from genome assembly GCA_003153875.1 of Myxococcales bacterium. The sequence continues at coordinate 1,647 of PMBY01000519.1, forward strand.
CGCGAGTGTGTGCGGCCTCTATCTCGCCCATCCGGAGTCGCGCTATTTCGACGTGGGCCGCCTCGACCGCGCACAGGTTGAGGACTACGCCCGCCGTCGCGGTCTGGCGCTGGACGAGATGGAACGTTGGCTCGCCCCCAATTTGGGCTACCATAGGGGGTAGGGCGTGTCTGATGGGTACCGAGATAGCCTTCCGTCTCAACTTGGTGCACGGCCGGTGTGTGGGCGTGCGCATACCAAGCGAGGTGGACGAGAAGGTCTTGGCAGAGTTGGTTCCCGAGGAACGCAGCTTCGTATCAACCTTGGCTTCTGGCCGTCACCCAAGCTGGGTCGCCGGCCGGCTCGCCCTGCGCGAAGCATTTCGTGACCTCGGCATCGAGCCCGGCCCAATCCTCGCCACCCGGCGCGGCGCACCGGCGCTGCCGTCCGACCTGGTCGGCTCCATTAGTCACAAACGCACGTTGGCGGTCGGGCTGGCAGGCCGCCGGGAGGGCGGCGCCGGCATCGGGGTAGACCTGGAAACCTGTCCCCCGGCCCATTCGTCGGTGCAGGAGGTCCACTCCCAGGCGCGGCCGGACGTGCGCACGCGCGTGCTCACCCCGGACGAGCTGGCTCGGCTCGAAAGCGTGCCGGAGGAGCACCGCCGGCGCACGGTCATCTTGCACTTCTCGCTCAAAGAGGCCCTGTACAAAGCCATCGATCCGCTGGTGGGCCGGCATGTGGCCTTCCACGAGGCCAGCATAACCCCTTTGCCCGACGGGTCCGCCTCCATCGCGCTGGCCCTGTCCGAAAACGATGGCTCCTTCGCCGTCACCGCCTTCTGGACCGAGGTCGAGGATCACTTCCTCACCACGGCCCGCGTACAGCGACAGTAGGCAGTCAGCGGAGCACGCGGAATTGGGACCGGAACTGCTTCCAGTCGAGATCGAGCGGACGCGCCTTGCCGGGCCAGTTCGCCGACGCCTGTTCGGATAGCTGCACGCGCTCGTCGAAGCCAGGGTGAGTGCTGATGTACTGGAGCACCGCCGGATCCTCGTCCTTCTCTCCCCGAATCCGTCGCAGGGCGTCCGCCAGCGCTTTGGGATCGATGTCTGAGGCAACCAGCACGCGCAAGGCTTCTTCGTCGGCAGCCAGCTCCTGCTGCCGGCTGAACCCACTGCTCACCAGTCGGTGCATCAGGCGTCCAGTGACGCCATCCCCGTGGCCTCCCGCCATGGCAAAGAGCGCGGCCAGACCCAGCTCTCGCTTCAAGGCTTGCATGGGATCCCGGTGTATCGCATGCGCGATCTCGTGCGCGAGGATCGCGGCCAGTTCCTCGGGCGACTCCAGCCTGCGCAGCAAGCCGGAGTACACCAAGATGATGTTCCCCGGCAGGCACACGGCATTCACTGTGCTCGAATCGATGACGTAGCTTTCGATGGGATAGGAAAGCGCGCCGAACGCCGGGCTGAGACGATCTTGGACCTTGCGCAGGCCTGCCTTGACCGCAGCCTCGTCGTTGGCGTCGGCGACCGCCTCTCGGCGCAACAGCTCCCGCAGCTTCCCCTCCGCCCGATCCAAGAGGGAAGCCTCTTCCTGCGAGTTGCCCTTCTTCTCGGCCTTCGAAGCCGGCCACAGTCGCCACACGCCATACACGCCCAAGCCGACTCCGGAATAGAGCGCGAGCAGAAGGAGAACTTCCCGGAGAATTCGCATGTCAGAAGCCCGCGGGAGGAAGATTGCGGTGCGCCGTGCCGCCCTCGAGCGCGATGGCATGGGGGCCGTAGTAGCGCGCATAGGCCCAGCGTCCGAATACCAAGAAGTAGTGAACGCGTCCCTTGGCCGCCAAGACACAAGCGTAGATGCTTGACGCCAGATACATCAGGTTGGTCACCACCGCGAACCCCAGGTAGGGCCAGAAGAAGCGCGGCAGGTCGCGATTCAGGATCAGCACGTAGTCGATGAATGTGCCGACGCCCACAATGTTGATCACCGTGGTCGGGATCTGCGAGGTGCAGGCCTGAAAGCAATGAAAGGCCACAAAGCGATTCTTCCTGCGATTGATGAGAAAGTAGACCCACGCTGCAATCAGGTT
>PMBY01000201.1 GCA_003153875.1 Myxococcales bacterium
GGCCTTGGGACTTGCCTGCTCGATCACGGGCTGGGTTTGGAAAACGCGCAATTTTCGCGTTCAGTTCCGGTGGCCGGATCCTGGCCCGGTTTCTGCTTGGATTGCTTGTTGTGGCGGCAGCAGCACTGATTCCGGTGGTAGAGCGAAGTCAGGAACAACTGTTCCCCGAAGGGGTATCTCTGGTGACTCGCAGTGACCGATCGGACGTTTCGGCGTTGTTTCCTGAGGAATTGCGCGCCGTGGTGCGTGCAACGCCTGCGCGTCAGCGGGAATTCGCGTTGGGCCGGCGCTGCGCGCGTGAGGCATTGGCCCTGCTGGGCGGACCCCGTGTCGCGATCCCGGTGGGCCGTTTCCGTGATCCCGTGTGGCCGTTCGGTTACGTCGGCTCGATCACGCACTGTCAGATTTTCTGTGCGGTTGCAGTTGCACGGACGCTGCCCGCGAGCGGCTGCCCCACTATCCGGGGCCTCGGCCTCGACAGCGAGCCGGCCGAGTCGCTGCCCGAAGAACTGACAGGGGTGGTGTGTTCCGCGGAAGAGTGCGAATGGCTCGCCAGCCGGCAGGGTGATGGCTTGCCTTGGGATCGGCTCTTCTTCTGCGCCAAGAAGAGCGCCTACAAGTGTCTCTTCCCGACCACCCACCGGTTCCTCGAATTTCGAGACATGGGCGTGAGTTTCGCTGCGGAGCGTGGCTCGTTCGACGTGAAACTGCCCAGTCTGTACGGTTCGCCGTCGCACTTGCTCGGGCGCTACCTGATACGGGACGACCTCGTGTTGAGCGCGACGACCTGGATTGAGGAACTCGCGCGTCCTTGACCTGCTACTTGCCGATGCCCTTGGCAGTGAGCCAGTCGAACATGGCCTTCTCCGCGTCGGGCCAGGCGGTGGCCGGGGAGGTGAATCCGTGACCGGCGCCGGCCACCAAATGTATGCTGGCATCTGCGCCCGCTGCCACTAGGTTGGCGACCAACTTTTGACTGTCCGCCACCGGTGCGGTGTTGTCGTTCGCCCCTTGCACAACGATGAGCGGCGGAATGTCGCCACGAACATAGGTCATGGGGCTGACTTGTTTGGCTATCGCCGCGCGGTTGGGCAGGCTTGTGGGAAGCCAACCCGCGGCCACGGCGTTGATCTCGGCCTCGATATCAGCGGGACCGTAGCCATCGACGATGCCGGCAATCTTGAAATCAGTCGGGGAGGTGGGCCCGAGTCCCCCGGCAGGAGTAGTCATTCCGACCATCAACGCCAAGTGCCCGCCGGCGGAAGCGCCGGTCACCACGTACTTGGTTCGGTCGCCGTGGAAATAGTCCATGTAGTTCCAGCACCACTGCGCGGCCAGCAGCGCGTCCTGCACGGCCGCCGGGGCTGGCGCGCCGTCAACGGTTCCGTCGTTGACCCGGTACTCGGCGTTGCACACCATGAATCCGTGCGCCAGGAAGCGGTCGAAGAACGTCGACATGTGGTCCTTCCCGGAACCGTAGTTGTTGGTATACGAGTGAATCCAGGCGCCGCCGTGGAACATGATCACCATGGGCAGCACCTGGGTTCCCTTGGGTCCGGCCCCGGTCGGGTAGATGATGTCGAGGCGTTGAGCGGTCAAGGGCCCGTAGGGGTAGTTGCCCTCGACCGTGTAGCCAGGGGCGCTCGAGATGGGGACCTTGGAAGCGGTATCGCGAACCGGAGGCGCCAGTGTCCCCGTCGTGGTCGTCCCTCCACTGCCACCAGCGCCGCCGCCCTTGCCGCCCGTGGATGCGCCACCGCTGGCAGTCGATGAGCCGCCAATCGATCCCCCGCTGCCTCCGAGCGCGCCCGCGGATCCGCTCGTGCCTCCCGACAGCGAACTCGAACCACCGGTCTTGCCTGAGGTCGAGATCGAACCGCCGCCGTTGCTGGACGCTGAGCTTGAACCGCCTGTCTTGCCAGACGAACCTCCTGTGGGCGTCGGGCTTGAACCGCCGATGTTGCTTGACATCGAGCTTGACCCACCGCCGTTGCTGGACGCTGAGCTTGAACCGCCGGCGTTGCCAGACGAACCTCCTGTGGGCGTCGAGCTTGAGCCACCCGTGTTGCTGGACAGCGAGATCGAACCGCCGGTGTCGCCTGGCGCCGAGCTTGAGCCGCCGGTGTTGCTGGAAACTGAAGTTGTCCCGCCGCCAGAACCCGCGTTTGATCCGCCCGAGGCGAGCGGGGTGGACACGCCGCCGCTTCCCCCGGTTCCTGCGGTCTGAGTCGGCCCGGGTTGACCACTGGTGGAGCTGGTGCAGCCGGCGAGCAAGGCGACCGTCAATGCGCCGATCAGGTCTCGGGACACGCTTCCGCAATGGCGGCCTGGCAGCGATGCACCTGCTACGACATCTGCCAGGTGATGGTTACTTCTCATTCGCATTGATGGCTCCTTGGGCGTTTTCGTACGTCTCTGCGCCGCAGTGCTCACCGTGACCGACGAATACTAGAATAATCGACTCTATCCCCACTCCCCAGCACATAGCCCAACTATCATCCAAGATCGGGCTGTCAGCATCGCCCCGCGCAAGAGGGCTTGCCAGCAGGAATGGGCGGTGTGAGCATTCGATCATGCGCATGCGAACTCTCCGCAAACAGGGGCTCGCCTTGGCATGCACGTTGGCTTCGTTCGCGGGTGCAGCGCACGGTGCCACCATCGAAGTCACCCCGGCCGATTCGTTCGCCAAGATCGAAGGAGCCAAGCCGGGCGACGAGGTGATCATCGCGCCGGGCACCTACAAGTTTCGTGTCTACTTGCAAACCAAGGCCACGGCCACTCAGCCCATCGTCATTCGCGCCAAGGATCCGGCAAACCCTCCGGTGTGGGACCTCAACGGCAGCACTGTCGAGGCTGCCCCAGGAAGCTACACCGCAGGAGATCGCGGCCGCGGGTGTTGGCAGTTCAGCGGCGCCGAGAATATCCAGGTCTCGGGCATCGTCATCACCGGTTGTCACAATGCCGGCTTCAATTCGGCGGGGGTGCGCTACTACGAGACATCCAAGGGCATCAAGCTCAGCAATGTGGTGTTTCGCGACAACGACAATGGTCTCACCGGGGGCAGCCAGGACAGCGAAATCACGGTGGAGTACTGCGAGTTCGACAGGAACGGCAACCTGTCGGCCTCGACCAGCGCGCCCTCGCATAATATCTACATCTACGGAGGCACCTTCGCCCTGCGCTATTCGTACGCGCACGATCCCATCCAGGGGCAGAACTTCCACATTCGAGCCCACGATGCCGTCATCGAATACAACTGGTTCTCGCGTGCCAAGTCGTATGGGGGCGACCTGATGACCGACGACGACAACGACGGCACCACGGCCGCCACGCAGAACATGACTTTGCGCGGGAACCTGATCGTGCAAGGAAGCACGCAGTCGAATACGTCGCAGATCGTGGCCGTGTACAACGACGCCGGTGCGGCCAATCTCACCCTGAACGTCAAGCTCCTGTACAACACCTTCGTGGGCACCACCGGCGGGCGCGCGGCGCTGGTGCACCTGTCCAACGCTGACGCCACCACCATGAGCGCCGAGCTGGACGACAACATCATTTACGGCACGAGCAGGCCCACGCTGGTTGAGGACACAGCAAACGGAAAGGTCACTGGTCAGAACAACTGGCTGATGACAGGTGCCGACGCAACCGGGCTCACTGGCTCGGTGATGGGCGCTGACCCCAAGTTCGCCAACGCCGCGCAGAATGACTTCACGCTGGCGGCGGGAAGCACCGCAATCGGCGCCGCGCTCACCTCGATCGTGGGTCTGCCGGATCACGAATACTACCGGGATGAAACGGTTACGCGGCAGTACCGCGTGCGAGCGACCGCGAAGGACATGGGCGCGTTTGAATCGACCACGCAAGGCCCCGGCATCAGTCCGACCGGTGGCGCCGCCACGGGCGGAACCGGCGGCAGCACCGGCGGGGCCACGGCTGCGACCAGCAGCGGTAGCGGGGGAACGGGCGGGACTGCGACGAGCGCCATCGTTGCATCAGGGGGCGCGACCATCGCGGGCGGGACCAGCGCCGGAGCCGGGACGACGGCGAGCCCAGCAGGTGGCGGTGTTGCCAGCGGCGGAACGACCGCTGCCACGAGCGCGACAACTGCCGGAGGGAAGTCGGGGTGCGGCTGTCGTCTGGCTGGCGTCGAGAGTAGCACCACCCCCTGGGGCGAGCTGCTGGTGCTCGGCGCCTTGCTGACGAGAAAACGTCGCCGCCGGCCTGCGATGCAGGAATAGGATGTAGCGAGAATGATCTACCAAGACATCCTGAGCAACCCCGACCAATGGAGCTTCGCGGTTCAATCGCTTGGGCCGCGCGCCGAGGTTTCGCCTTTGCGGGGCCGGCAATTCGTCGACGATCAGGAACAGATCACCTTTGCCAGCCAGGTGAAGAACATTCGGGCGCTCATGCAGAACGCCAAGGTGTTCCCGGCTTTCCAGAAAGCGGGACCGCGCGGGAAGATCTTTTTCCGCCCGGCGAACACGCGGGCCGGCATCGTCACCTGTGGCGGCTTGTGCCCGGGCCTCAACAACGTCATCAAGGGCTTGGTGAAGGTGCTCTTCCATGACTACCAGGTCACGGCGATCGCGGGCTTCAGGTACGGCTATCAGGGCCTGGTGGCGAAATACGGCCACGCCCCGATGGAACTGACGCCGGCGTTGGTGGACGAGATCCACAAGAGTGGCGGCACCATCCTGGGATCTTCCCGCGGCAACCAGGATGCGGGCGCCATGGTCGATACCCTGGAGAAGATGCAGGTGAACCTGCTCTTCTGCATCGGCGGTGACGGAACCCTGCGCGGGGCCAAATCGATCGCCGACGAAATCGCGCGCCGCCGGCGCCCCATCAGCGTGATTGGCATTCCCAAGACCATCGACAACGATCTGCGTTTTGTCGAGAAGACCTTTGGTTTCGAGACCGCGGTGCAGGCCGCCGACGAGGTCATCACCTCGGCTCACAACGAGGCGGAAGGCGCCGACCATGGCATCGGGATCGTGAAGCTGATGGGACGCGATTCGGGTTTCATCGCCGCGGCGGTAACTCTGGCCAACTCAGTGGTCGACTTCTGCCTGGTGCCTGAGATCAAATTCTCCTTGGAAGGGGAGCACGGGTTGTTCCAGGCGGTGGAGCGCAGGCTCGCGCAATCCCGTCACGCGGTGATTGTGGCGGCCGAGGGGGCCGGGCAGTGCCTCTTCGCCGCGAGCGAGGCCAAGAAGGATGCCTCGGGCAATGTCCTCAAGCACGACATCGGGGTGTTCCTCAAGGACGAGATGGGCCGGCATTTCAAGCAGTCAGGCAAGGACGTGTCGATCAAGTATCTCGACCCCAGCTATCACATCCGCAGTGTGGCCGCGAACTCGGCCGACGCGATCTTCTGTTACCTGCTGGCCGAGAACGCCGTACACGCCGCCATGGCTGGCAGGACCGGCATCGTCATCGGCCACTGGAACAACTACTTCACCCATGTGCCCATCGAGCTGGCCACGGGCGAGCGTCAGAAGATCGACCTGGACGGGGCTCTCTGGAATGGCGTGCTCAGCGCCACCCAGCAGAACGTCTTCCTGGGCAGCTCGGCCGAGGGTCCCAGCAATTTGTGAGGGTTGGTCGTTTCACAGTCCCGCGCAGGCCGGCAAGGCTTCCGCGGTGTAGGCCAGGCTCCTCAGGTCATCCGCCAGGCGCTGGATTCCCGCTGGAATGGGTTGACACGAATTCATATAGGGCGAGGGACATGGATTCCCGACCAAGATGTTTTCCCCGCTGGCCCGCGTGATGGACCAGACAGATCCGTCCACCGGTCGCTGGTCAACGCCATAGACGTGCGAAAGGGTAAGCCCAAAGGCGAACTGAACATCGGCGTCGTTCAGATCCTGGGCAATCGTGGAAATGGAAACAACTCCCGATGCACCACAGGCCGGCAGGGTCGGCGAACAGGTTGGGCGGCCATCCTTGCTGCTGTAGTAATTGCGAGTCACGGTCATGCGGCCTGCGGTATCCAAGGCGAAGCTGTCCTGAAAAGAAACCTTGCCGCCATTGGAGCCGAAGGTCAGTGCGGAAGAGAGCGAGCAAACCAGCGTGGGAGCGTCAGGAGGAAAGCAAGCGCGCGCGGTGCAGGCAATTCCAGCGACGGTGCACTCGCAGGTGTTGCAACCATCGCCAGAGTCCATCTTCTGCCCGACGGGAATCACCTCGCCCTGCCAGGTGCAGCCCGCGCTGCCGGCATCGGGAATTCCCGCGCAAGGGCCAATCTTTCCTGACGACGGAGCCGAGGCGTAGACGATGGTGATGGAATTCGGTGAGGGTTGTTGGCTCTGCACAGGAAGGATTGTCTGTCCATCGCATCCGCACATTCCTGCCGGCGTCAGACAAGCGCCCTTCTGGCAGTTGCTCTGCACGCACACACCCTTGGCCGCGCATCCGTCGGCAACAGGATAGCCGCAGCTCAAACCCGCAGGACAATCGCCGTCTTTCACGCAGGCTGCTGCGCCTGCGTCTGGCGGCTGGACGATGTTCGGGGAATACGGATAGATCTCGGATTCGGGTATGCCGAGATCCTGCGCGAGCTGACTCCAATAGGCAGAGTCCGCGGACCGCACACATGTGCCTGGTATGGACACCGACTGGCAGCCGTTCGGATCGGCTGTCACCGTCAGTGTGCCTCCGCTGGCCAGGCTAAAGGTGAGCTGGTAGGTGACACCCCAGTCGACAGGACATGAGTGGCTCCCTGGTGCAGGGGTCCGTTGAGCCACGAGCAACGCCAGGGTTGCCTGGTACGCGTCCTGAGCCTTGGTCGCATCGGTCACCGTGATCTGCACCGGAGGCGGAAGATTGGACGGGATAGTGCTGGATGTACTGAAGCGGAGCAAGGTCACTTCATCGAAGGCAGGAGGCGTCCCTCCGTCCACGAATGCACAGTTCCCCGAGCCGGTACCGATCGTGCCGCCGGTGCCGCCGGTGCCGAACGCGCCGCCCGTGACCATGCCTGCAGAGCCGCCCACGCCCCCATCGGGTTCACAGTCGGGGATCGGGCAGCCACAGAGATTGGGTCTTGGTTGCCCAGCCGGCACACAGGGCCCCAAGACGCACTCCGTGACGAGACACGTACTCGTTCCACTCGCGCCGGCGCCGGCGCCACTCACTCCGCCAGTCACGACTCCACCCGCACTGCTTGTGCTGCCAACGCCGCCTGCGTGGCCTCCCAAAGCCGTGCCGCCGGCGCCCGCGGTTCCCTCTGCAGGCTTCAACCCCGAACGACTACTACACGCCGATCCCAGCAAGACAGTCACAGACAGGGCGACGACGCCGACAGAGACTCTGCGCATGGAATCCTCCAGGTGGTCAACGAACCAGCAATCTGCGTGCCGGATCCGGCGCCACGGTTGCCGGACCTATTGCCTTGCAACGACGCGGACATCGGTGCCCCGCGAGCTCAGAATTCTGAGCCAGCGACTCAATCAACGCAGCGCGGTTTCAGAATACTGAGGCCACCAAGACGGTTGGATCAGGGATCGGCGGGACCGTCTACTAGAGCTTGCCCACCAAGAACTCGTGCACCATCGCCAGATCGTCGAAGGCGAGCTTGCGTTCGAGGTTGTGATCGCGATGCACACGATGAACGTGTTCGGGCGGCAGCGGCCTGTGTACGAAGATGCCACGGGAGCAGATCCGTGCATCGGCGCGAGCGGTTCGCATGATCTCGTCCATGAACGTGCCGAAATCGGCCTCGCTCAGGTACGAGGATACGTCAGCGATCGAGTAGGCGTCGAAAGTGCCGTCGGGGATGTCCGCGAGCGCGACGGCGGCCGGCGCGGTCACGATGGTGATCTTGGTTGTCTTGAGGGCGTCGCGGATGCGCTCGTATGAGCCTGGCAGAAGATAGAGGGGCATCGCGGGCTCGTAGATGTAGCGCGCGAAGAAGACCAGCTGCAGAAGGTGACTGTCGCGAGCGAGGTGGTTGCGCAGGTACTGGTGCATGAGATCGAAGATGCGGCGATGCAGGGGTACCTCGGGGGGCACGAAGCGCCAGAAACCCGGATCTTTCGAGAACAGCTCAAGGAAGGAGCGCCGGCACAGCATTTCGCCGACAAAGCGCCAGGCGCGCGTGTTCCATCCATCGAGGAAGTGGCGCTGCTTCTCGATGTCGTCGAATTTGAACAGGCGGTTGAGCCAGATGGGCCGCACCACGTGGGAAACGCGCGCAACGTGGACGAGAAAGCGCTCGAGGCTGCCCTGGAAGAGCGCCCCACGCCGCACGATCTGCGGGTGAGCATCAAAAAAGGCTCCCGCGGCCTTGGAGAGATCGGAGCGAAAGCTCTTATAGACCTTGAGCCGATCACGCGCCGGCCGCACCCCCAGAAAGCCTAGGTAGGGCTCGTAGTCGAGCGCGCGCATGGCCGCGATCTTGAGTTCGAGGAGATGGTTCTGCGTCGGGTTCACGTCCACCGCCACGATCTCCTGCGGGCGATCGTGAAGCAGATTGAGCACGCGTCCTCCCCCGGCGGTGATGCAGAACACACGCTTACCCGGAGCGATGTGCAGCGCCTGCAGCTCGCTGCGGGAGTCTTCGTTGCACGACGAGTAGCTGATGCGCCCGCTGAACTTCTTCCAGGGAATCGCACCAGGCTCACACCCGGGCGAATCGCTTTTTGCATGACCCTTGTTCGAATGCGACGGGTGGTGGGCCGACCGGTGGGCGTGTTCAGGCTGCATGTTGGTGCCTCTCTGGCTCTAGTCTGCCCTATGAATCTTTGTCGGGCCGCTTTTCAGTTTCCACCTTCATGCCGAATTTCTGCATGCGGCGCAAGAGCTGATAGCGACTGATGCCCAGGAGCCGAGCCGCCTCGGTGCGGACATTGCGGGCGCGGGTCATAGCCTGACGGATCATGCGCACTTCGACGTCGACGAGGGAATCCACACCCGGCACGACTTCGAGCGGCCGGGTGGGTGGCAACGGTCCCTTGCGGCCCAGGGTGAGTACCCGCTGGGGCAGATGTCTAGGCTCGATGCGCGATGATTCCGTCAAGATCACGGCGCGCTCGATGATGTTCTTGAGCTCGCGCACATTGCCCGGATAGGCGTAGCCCAAGAGTGCTTCACTGACCTCCGCGGCGAATGGCTCGGTGGGCTTGCTCAGGCGTTCGCCGTACAAAGTGCGGAAGTGCTCGGCCAGAAGCAGGATGTCGTCCCCGCGTTCGCGCAGGGGCGGGATGTGGATGGGGAAAACCGCCAGCCGTTGGAAGAGATCCTGGCGAAAACTGCCGGCCTGCACCAGGGCCGACAGATCCTGGTTGGTGGCGGCGACCACGCGGGCCTTGAGCGGAATATCGCGACTCGACCCCAGCCGGCGAAAGCTGCGATTCTCAAGCACGCGCAGCAGTTTTCCCTGGCCCCGCTCCATGTCGCCGATCTCGTCGAGGAAAACCGTGCCGTCGCGGGCTTCCTCGAACGCGCCCGTGTGTGACTCCTGCGCACCGGTGAAGGCGCCCCGCTCATGTCCGAAGAGCAGACTTTCCGCGAGATTCTCGGGCAGGGCGAGGCAGTCGACCACCACCAGAGGGGATCCCGCTGGTCGCGACAAGGAATGGACGAAACGACAGGCCACTTCCTTGCCGACCCCGGTTTCCCCCGTGAGCAGCAGCGTCGTGTCCTTGGACGCGGCCACCTTGCTCAGCTCGTCGACCACCAGGCGCATCGCGTTCGAGCGCCCGAGTAGGCCCTGACACCTGGCCTCGGCGGCACCGCGCGCCTCCTCGCGCAGTTGAGCGCGCTGGCGCAGCTCGAGCACGCGCTCGAGGATGGGCGCGACGCTGGCCTCCTTGACGATGTAGTCCTCGGCGCCGTGACGAATAGCCCGCACGGCGTTGGGGATGGTCTGGTACGCCGTCATCATGACCAATGCGGCGTCGGGTTGTTGCGTGAGAAGCTGCGGGATGATGCGAATGCCATCGTCATCGGGCAGGCGGTGATCGAGCAGAATCACGCCATACTGCCGGCTGGCAGCGAACTCGAGCGCCTCGCGACAGGTGTACGCGAGATCACAGGAGATGCCCTGACGGCCGATCTCGCGCCCGATGGCTTGGGCGTAGAGATCCTCGTCGTCGACCACCAAGGCCCAGAAGGGCTGACTCATGCCGCACCGTCAATCGCGCTTCGGCGCATGGGGAGGACCACCGTCGCCTGGCAGCCGCCGCCGTCGCGATTGCGGAGATCGACGAAGCCGCCGTGGGCGCGCGCGATCTTCTGGCTGACGGCCAGGCCCAGGCCGGTTCCGTTTTTCTTGGTGGTGAAGAAGGGGCGCAGACAGTCCGCCGCGCTCGCGGGCAAACCTGGCCCGCGGTCCTCGACGGTGATGGCCAGCTCGCAGCCACTCTGTGCGACCTGACAGGTGACCTCACCCCCGGCCGAGGTGGCCTCAAGTGCGTTGAGCAGGAGATTGAACACGACCTGCTTCATGGCTTCGTAGTCAGCCTCGATGGTCAGTTCCGGATCCACCTGACAGCGAATGGTCTTGCCTGCCAGGCGATGGGCGCCTGCGAGCAGGCGGCGCGCGTCGTCCACCAGTTCTCCGATGCGCACCTGGGTCACGGTCATCTCGCGGCGAGCGGCCAGGTAGTCCTTGAGAGTCATGTCCATGCGCACGATCTCTTTCACCAGCGCGGCCAGGATGGTGCGCTGGCTGGCCGCGGTTTCAGGCTCGCTGATAAGACTCTCTAGCGTGGCGCCGATGGCCACCAGAGGATTGCGAATCTCGTGGGCGAGATGAGCCGCCATCTCGCCCATGGTGGCCAGGCGCTCCTGTTGCACAAGATGGTCGGAATCCCGTTTGCTCGCCTCGCGCAACACGAGCAAGAAGCCAACCAGTTGGTGGAAGTCGTCGGCCAAGAGCAGCGCCTCGACGCGCACCGGGACCAGCGAGCCATCGCGGCGTCGAAGCACGGTGGAGCGCTCGGAATAGGCTTTCTGCGGATCCAGGGTCTGATGGCTGAGAATGTCCCTGACCTCATCGGGTGATGAGAAGATCGCGCCGATGGGCCGGCCGGTTAGATCCGTGGCGGTGTAGCCCAGAAGCTGCTCGGTAGCGGGATTGCAGGAGGTGACAAGGAGGTCCGGATCTACAAACAGCGCAGGCGCCGGATCGCCCAGCGTCAAGCGCACCAGTTGGGTTTCCAGCGACGTAGCCGACTGTCGCGGCGACGAGAGCGTGCATAAAGCGCCCTGCACGCCGTCGAAATCGAGACGTGTCAGCGATATGCGCAGATCGCCGTCGAGCTCCACGCTGCGCTCTCGCTGAGACTCCGGCCCCTCCAGAAAGGCGCGGACGTTGGTGCCGATGGTGCGCATGAGGTCGCTCTCGCGCAGGACGCGTTCGATCGCGGCACTGCCGCGCCGACCGTGGCCGCGCAACTCGCCTTGTGCGTCGAAGAGAAGGCTGTCAGGCTCGTCGTCGGGGAGATGGTCGAAGAGCGTCTGGCTCTGGCCCTTGAGGTCGTTTTCCAGGATCTCGCCGATGCGCCGGCCATAGCGCAAGAGGACTTCGCGTTGCTGGCGGTTGAACGGCTGGATCCCTTGCTTCTCGAAGAGAAGGATGCCGTAGTTTCGTGTGCTGCCGAGCGCGGGGACGCAACCATAGCGACGCTCGCCGACCAGACGCGCGATGGCCGCGAGTATGAAGGGGGGCAGGGCCGCGCCCACTAGCTCCTTGAGGGAAGTGGTTTCGCAGAACCGGGCTTCGCGCCAGGAGCGCGTGACCAAGCTCCTGTCGGCGCTTGTCATCGGCCATGAGAAATCCCGGAACGACGAGCCCAGCATCTTCTCGATCTCGTCGATCACGGGGAAAACGTCAGCCGTGATACCCAGGTGAACGCGAATTTTTTGCGTCTTCTCGTTGTAGAGAATGAGGTTTGTGGAGCCGCAACCGAAGATCTTCGCAGCACCGCGCAAGACGGCTTCCAGAAACTGCTTGAGATTGGGCGACTCCACCTTCATTGGCAGCGAGGATGATACCCGACCGGCAAGTGCCGGCCCAGCCGGAAACACGCCAGCGCGGGTTCGGGTGTGCGATTTCGCACGCGCGGGTGCTTCTGCACGCATGAGCGGCTGAGCGACGTGATCGAGTCGTGGTACAACTCCCGGGAAATCCTAGGGCACGCGCGACCGCAAGCGGTGGTTCAGGGTTTGCAGATCATCGCCCACTTTGGTCATGAGAAGAAAGGTGCCACACGATGAAGCTCTCCGTCGCCTGTAACTTCGATGAGGCGCTGCTTAAGGGCCTGGCCGGCTACCCCGTGTACGAAGTCTACGGAAAACTCACCACCGACTACTTCGGTGGCGGGCGCCCCGCCTTCTACCTGCCCCAGGTCAATCGCCAGGTGCTCGAGCGCACGGTGAAGAAGACGCACGAGAACGGCATCCAGTTCAACTACCTTCTCAACGCGTCGGCCATGGGCAACACCGAGTTCACGCGGGTCGGGCAGCGCAAGATGGAAGAAATGCTCGACTGGTTGGACGGCAGCGGGATCGATTCGATCACCGTCGCCAACGTCTACTTTTTGCGCCTCATCAAGAAACGCCACCCGCGTATCAGCGTGCGCGTCAGTTCGCATCGATTCACGGATACGCCGCGTAAGGTGCGCTTCTGGGTGGACAACGGCGCCGACGTAATCGTCGTCTCCGAGGTGGGCGTGCATCGTGAATTCCAGACCCTGATTGGGATGAAAGAAGCAGCACAGGGCGTTGACCTGCAGCTCATCGTCAACAACTGGTGTCGCCAGGATTGCGCTATTGCCGGCAACCACGCCGTGGGTTTGTCGGCGGCGTCGCAGGCCAAGAGTCGCGGGTTCCCGCTCGATTACTGCTCGATCTTGTGCAACCAGATTCGCTTGCGCGACCCGGTGAACTACATTCGCGCCAACTGGATTCGCCCCGAGGACCTTCACTACTATGAGAAGCTCGGGTACGAGACCTTCAAGATCGTCGAGCGCAACACCCCGACGCAGATCCTGCTTGAGCGAGTCAAGGCCTACTCGGAACGCCGCTATGATGGCAATCTTCTCGATCTGGTGCAGAACTACGCCTACCCGAAAGACAAGCTGGGCGCCGTGGGCAAGGACGCCTATTCGTGGAAGCGCATGTTCAAGTACTTCATCAAGCCGCGCACCATCAACCTGCTGCGCTTCCGCAAGCTCATCGACTTCGGGCACGCGGCCAGCATGCTCTACCCGCG
The DNA here is from genome assembly GCA_003153875.1 of Myxococcales bacterium. Next base: position 13,226 of record PMBY01000201.1, read on the forward strand.
CGAGGGCGAGAATCCGGTCATGATCGACAATCGCGCGCTCGACGGCTTCATGGAGCGCTTCACCACCAAGAATTGCCAGTCGACCGACTGCGAGAGTTGTCGCTACTGCCACGAATGGGCGGCGCGTTCGGTCACCATCGATCCAAGTTGGCGCACGAAGCTGGATCCGATGTACGGGGATCTGCTCGGGGATATCGAGGGCGGCGCCTTTTGGGAGCCGTACACACGTACGGTTTCGCAGATGGTGCGACAACGCTGGCACGACGGGCGGAACCCCGCGTGAAAGAGCCGAGCCCGGCGACCGCCTCCGTGACGAGGGACGGCCCCGATCTCGCCTCGTGCGAGCGCGCGGTCGTGCGCGGGCTCGACTACCTCGCCTCGCAACAGGAGGTCGACGGGGCGTGGCGCGGCGACTACGGGGGACCGATGTTCTTGCTGCCGATGTACGTGGCGGCCCGCCACATCGGCGGAAGGCCCATCGAGCCGCGACGGCGCGACGGCATGATCGCCTATCTCAGCGCAAGCCAGAAGATCGACGGCAGTTTTGGCCTGCACGTGGAAGGCTCCGGGTGCCTGTTCACGACGGTCTTGTGCTACGTCGCCTTTCGTCTGCTCGGGCTTGCGCCTGAGGACGAGCGGGCTGCGCGGGCGCGGACGTTCATCCTCGCGCACGGCACCGCACTCGCGTGCGCCAGTTGGGGCAAATTCACGCTCGCGCTTCTCAATTTGTACGAATACGACGGTCTGCAGCCGGTCCTGCCGGAATTGTGGCTCTTGCCTGCGAGCCTGCCGTTTCATCCCAGCCGTTTCTGGTGTCACTGTCGGCAAGTCTATCTGCCCATGGCTCATCTCTACGGGATGAGGGCGCGCATGCCGGCCGACGAGATCACGCACGCGCTCCGGCACGAGCTCTACCATCGTCCCTACGACAGCATCCGCTTCGCCGAGCACCGCAACACCATCGCCCCCAGTGATGTCTACGCGCCGGCGTCGTCGGCGCTCAAGGCGGTCAACCTTGTCACGGGTCTGTACGAACGTGTGCACACGCGGGCGCTGCGTGAGCGTTCGCTGGCGCGACTCTTGGATCACATCGAGTTCGAGGACCGCGCCACCCAGTTCATCCGCATTGGCCCGGTCAACGCCGTTCTCAATACGCTGGTGCACTTCTTTCGCTCGCCCAACAGCGACGCGACGGTGCGCAGCTTCGCCGCCCTCGAGGGTTATCTGTGGGACGGGCACGACGGCACCAAGATGAACGGCTACAACTCGACCGCGTTGTGGGACACGGCGTTTGCGGCGCAGGCGATGCTCGAGACGCCGGTGGGGGCGGCTCCTCGCGAAACCTTGCAACGCGCCCATGCTTTCGTCCTGAACAATCAGGTCCTGGAAGATCTGCCCGACTACCAGCGCTACTATCGGCATCCCTGTCGCGGTGGCTGGCCATTTTCTGACCGCGCGCATGGCTGGCCGATTACCGACTGCACTGCCGAGGGTCTGACCGCGGCGCTCATGTTGGAGGACGCGGGCCTGCCAGCGCTTCCCCAGGAGCGGATCCTCGATGCGGTCAAGCTGCTCCTCGGCTGGCAGAATCGCGATGGCGGGTGGGCCACCTACGAAAAGCAGCGCGGCGGGCGTTGGCTGGACCTCATCAATCCGGCGCACGTGTTTGGCGACATCATGGTCGATCACTCGTATACCGAGTGCACGGCCGCGGCTCTTCACAGCCTGGCGCTGTGCCGAGGACACTTCGCCGCCCGGCCCGATCGCGCCCATGATGATCTCCTGCAGCGCCGGGCCGGCGCGGCCATCAGCCGGGGCGAGCGGTTCTTGCGCAAGGGCCAGCGCGCCGACGGGAGCTGGGAAGGATCATGGGGCGTGTGCTTCACCTACGGCACCTGGTTCGGCGTGCGCGGGCTGAGCGCGGCGGGCGCGAAGAGCAGCGATCCGGCGCTCCGGCGCGCCTGTGAGTTCCTTTTCCAACACCAGAACGCCGACGGTGGTTGGGGTGAGAGTGGTGACAGTTGCCGCGAAGGACGCTACCTGACCAGCGCCAGTCACGCGGTCAACACCGCCTGGGCGCTGCTGACACTCATCATCGCGGGCGAAGCACGCGACTCACGCTGCGAGCGCGCGGCTGGTTTTCTCGCCTCGACTCAGCTCGGAAATGGTGATTGGCCTCGGCAGTCGCTCTCGGGCGTGTTCAACAAGACGGCCCTCATCAACTACGAGAACTACCGGCGCATTTTCCCCATCTGGGCACTGGCCCGCTTCGCCGCGGCCACGGCGAAGTTGACCTACACCGAAGCGCTCTTGGCTTCCACCGACGCCCGAGGCACAATCACGGGGCGGAACTTGTATCCGTAGATGATGGTGCCCTTGTCACCATCATCGCGCAGTCTGCGCGTGACCATTTCCACCGGCATCCCGATCTCAATCTTCTCCCCTTCCACGTCGGTTAGCTGCGCGGCCACCAGCGGCCCCTCGGCCAGGCGCACCAGGGCGACCACATACGGGGCGAATTGCTCGAACCCCTCCGGCGGATTGTGCACGGTCGAATACGAGTACACCTCACCCTTGCCACTGAAGGTATATGGGGTCTTGGCCGGGGCATTGCACTGCGGGCACACGTCGCGTGCCGGGAAGATTTTTTCGCCACAGTGGTTGCACACCTCGCCCACCAGCGCGTAGCGGTGTCGCTGCAATCTCCAGTGCCTCGCAATTTCCATGGGTAACTTTTGTCCTCCTCGCGGTTCTGGCTGTCAAGTCGCCGTGCTACTCCACGGCCTCGAGAATTGTGGTCACGACGGTGGCGCCGCTGCCACCGACATTTTGTGCCATACCCAGGCGTGCATTGCGCACCTGGTTCGCGCCCGCCTGCTCGCGCAATTGCAGAACTACCTCAATCACTTGGTAGATTCCCGTGGCGCCGACCGGGTGACCGCGCGCTTTGAGTCCGCCCATGGTCGAAATGGGGATCTGGCCACCGATGGCGATGTCCCCGTCGGTGCCCAGGCGCACGCCGCGGCCGCGTTCAGCGAAGCCGCACGCCTCCAGCGAGAGCACTGACATGATGGTGAACGCGTCGTGCAGCTCGAAAAGATCGATATCTTTAGGCGTCACCTTGGCCTGGCCATAAGCCTTGGTCGCACTCAGGGCCGCGCCCTCGAGTCCGAGGAGATCGCGCCGATCGTGCAGGGCGATGGTATCGGTCGCTGCCGCCGAGGCGCGAATGCGCACCGGCCGTGCTGCGAACTGGCGGGCGAGCGCGGTGGGGCACAGCACCACGGCCGCTGCGCCGTCGCAGACAGGTGAGCTGTCGAGCAGGTTCACCGGGTCCGCAATCATCTTCGCCGCACCGAAATCTTGGGCTGTGACGGGGTGGGGAAACAACGCAAACGGATTGCCCACGGCGTTCTTGTGCGCGTTGATGGCAAAGGGCGCGAAGTCTCGGTGGGGCACGCCATACTCGTGCATGTAGCGCCGCATGAGCAGCGCATTGAGCGCCACGAACGACAATCCGTTCTGCGCCTCGAAATCGGCGTCGGACGCCATGGCCAGGGCGGCCGTCACCTGATCGCTAGGGCGATCCGTCATCTTCTCCACGCCTGCCACCACCACGAAATCCGCCAGCTCGCCCGCCACCGCGACGTAGCCCAGCCGAAGCGCCGCCGCGCCCGAGCCGCAGGCCGCTTCGATCTTGACGGCTTCGACTCCGCGCAACCCCACCCAGTCGCTGATGAGGGCGCCCAGGTGCTCCTGACCGTTGAGCGTTCCCGAGCACATGTTGCCCACGTACAGCGCATCGACTCGTTCCGCCTGGGCGTCCTTGATGGCGTTCTGAATCGCCTCGGCCGCCAGATCCTTGAGGGACTTGTCCCAATGCTCGCCGACCGGGGTCTGACCTATTCCGATAATGGATACATCTCGCATCTTAGTCTCAAGTCGTTGATTTTGCCGTCTCTGGGTGCCACGCGCACGAGGGCGCCAAGCTACTCCATGCGAATCTTTCCCCGATGACGCGCGTAGGTGGCGTAGTTGAGCTCGTGGCGGCGATCAACATAGTCACGCGTACATAGAGCGCGCCCCTGGCGCGCGGTGATCGCGTCGGTCACGCGCAAGTCGAATCCGTCGCTGCCCGCCCCGCTGCCGAACGACACCATGAGCACGCGCTCCCCCGGTTGGGCCACGTCGAGAACGCTGGTGAGTCCGATCATCGCGGCACCTGCGTAGGTGTTGCCGATTTCATTGGCGAGTAACCCCGTCTGAAGTTGTTCACGCTTGAAGCCCAACTCGCGGCCAGCTTTGAGCGGAAACTTGGTGTTGGGTTGATGGAAAATGACGTGCGCGTAGTCGGCGGGCTTGCGCCCCAGCGCCGCCATGATCTCCGACGCCGCGGCGAGCACGTGGCGGAAGTAGCCGGGCTCGCCGGTGAAGCGACCCGCGTGGGCCGGATAGTGCTCGTGCTGGCGGCGCCAGAAATCCGTCGTGTCGGTCACATACGAGGTCGAGCCTTCCAGCACGGCGAGTGCTTCCTCGGCCGGCCCGAGCAGAAACGCGGCGCCGCCCGCGCCGGCCGTGTATTCCAGGGCGTCGCGCGGCCGTCCTTGCGCCGTGTCCATGCCGAGCGCCAAGGCGTAGTCCGCCATACCCGAGCCGACGAAGCCTATGGCGGCCTGCATCGCCTCTGTTCCCGCTTTGCACGCGAACTGCCAGTCAGCGGCCAGAGTGTGCGGCACGGCGCCGATCGCTTCCGCGACGATGGTGCTGGTGGGTTTGACGGCGTAGGGGTGACTCTCGCTGCCGACCCACACGGCGCGGATGAGCGAAGGATCGATCGCGGCACGCTTGAGTGCGTTGCGCGCGGCTTCGAGTGACATCGTCGCCACATCCTCATCGAGACCGGGCACCGATTTTTCCTTGATGGGCGGCGTGCATCCCTGCTCGCCATCCCACATGCGGCTGATCTCGATTCCGGGCAAGCGATAACGAGGCACGTAGGCGCCATAGCCGACAATGCCGACGTCCCGATTCGGTTTCATGACTTTGTTGTGCGGCGTTTCCGTCATCTCACGTTCCGAGCCCCGACTGTAGCAGGTTGGGGGCCGGAGATGGACGCACACAAAGATCGAGCGCAGCTTCTAGCTCTGTCAGATCGATTTGCGTGTCGCGACATGGCCCGTTCGGCCGCGTGTTCGCGATGCCCAAGACCGAGAGTTTGTGACGAACGTCACGGATGCCGCTCAGCAGATCGCGTTCGCAGGCGACGCCAATCACGACGTTCGGCCGCTTCTCCCGGATGCGCTGGCGCGCCTGCTCGCCCCCCGCAACGATCGCCACCTCGACGCTGCGAGAGCTGGCCAGGCTTCGTGCTTGGTCGAGCTGCTCCTTGCGCAGGCAGCGCGGCAGGAGGATGAGCACCCGCTGCGGTGCGATTCCTTGCGGAGCCAGTCGCACCAGGGCGTTGTTGGTGCGGATGAAGGCGTGCGCCAGTCGATCCTTGTTGATCGACAAGACCCGGCCCAGCCCAAAAACGCGGCGCTCGACCATGGTCAGGATCCGACGGGCGAGCGATGAGGCGCGCGTGCTGCGGGGCCAGCCGGTGAGGAGCATGAGGGCCACGAGCGCGAGCGCCACGCTGAGCGCCGTGAGGAGGATCGCCAAGAGATCGATCAGCACTGCGGGTGCCGCTCGGTGCCACTGGGCCAGGCGTGGCGCCACCAGGTACCACGACAGAAGACTGGCCGCCACCGTGACGACGAGAAAGCCCACGATGAGGGCGAAGAAGAGACGCTTGGGCGCCGCGGCGTCGGGGGTGGCATGGCCATCCCAATCGCGCCACTCGTCGCCCAGTTTGGGGCTCCGCTCGCCATCGGTGGTGTTTGCGTCTGCGTGCACGGCGCCGAAACCCTAGCAAGAAACGAACCTTCCGCAACGATACTCGGAGCCTTCGCGCTGTGTCCTCAATCCGCGAAACACGGCGAGGCGACAAGCACAAAAGCGCGCACGGCCACCGGAGAAGGTGCCCTCTCAAGTGGGCGGCTTCGCACGGTGGTGCAGAATCGCACGTGCGGGTGTTGCGCACCAAGGGGTCGTGCGTGACGTTCTAGAAATGGGGTCCCAACTCGGAACAAGCGGGGCGGTGGACAACCTCACCTGGGCGTCGCGCGTGTCTTGTTCTCTGGGATGCGGAGAGTGCGGCACAACGCCGAATGTCAATCGCATACGTTTTTGGGTTGACGCGCGGTCACCTTGCTTCTAGTGATCGCGATGATCTGCCGGAGCTTCCGGTGGGAAGCTAACCCAACAGGAGAGGGAATTTCTATGAAGAAACTACTCGTGTCTCTGGGGCACGCTCACTTGTTCCACGAGTGTCAAGCTGGGCTGCGCGACCAACGATGACTGCATCGGAGCGATCATTGCTGACGTGGCGGGTGAGAAGTGCGTCTCGGGCGAATGCGCCTGTGCCACCGACCGAGGAGCCTGCTACCGCAAGTGCAACGTGAATCTCGATTGCGCCAAGAACTACACCTGCGACACGGCCAAGCTCATCTGCTCCTTTAGCGGTGAATGCACGACGAATCTGGATTGTGTCCAGAAGTCGGGCGACGTCACCGCGGTCTGCGCGAAGGCCACGAACACATGCAAGAAGCCATGCACCATCGATCAGGATTGTGGTCCTTCTGGCGTCGCGGGCACCAAGTTCAAGAACCTGGTCTGCGGTGCTGACGGCTACTGTGCCGACATCACCGGACAATGCGCCAGCGACAACGACTGCGCCGCAACCGCTGCCAATGGGCAGTTGGTGAAGAAGTTCTGCGTGGCGCCCACGGCTGCCGCGAGCGTGACCTACGCGTCCGCGATCACCGCGACGAAATAGTCCGGCGGGCGCCTTCTGACCTTGGAAGGCGTCTCGGCAGGGGAGAGCCTGGATCCTTAAGCTGGACCCAGGCTCTTTTCTTTTGGAACGTCAACGGAAGTCGGAGAACTCCACGATGTTGACCTTGGCGTTCACCGCGCCTTGGAATGGTCCCTCAAGCGGAATGCGATAGCGTTCCACGTCGTCCGCCACTGGCTTCACCTGTTCCGGGACCTTGCCTTCGGCGGGCGCAGCGGCAGCGCCGGAGACGCTGCACTTCGCGACAGGCTTGCCAGCCTGATGGGTCGCACAGTTGACCAGCGTTGCGACGGAGACGGCAGACAGGAACAGCCAATTCTTCATGCCGAACCGTATCAGACTACATGATGCACGACCACACCCGGCGGGGACACAGGACCGGCAGGGACGAAGAGGTCTGCTTGGACATGAAGCGCGGAACGCATCGCTTCACGCCAGCCCAAGAGCAGGCGTCGCTCTCCGCTGGCGGGCCGTGCCACCATCCGAAGATGGACGGCGCGGATGAGGGTGCGGTGAAGCCCAATTGGAGTTGGATGGGATCGAGTATACTGGCTGCCTCGAAGGAAAAATGAGCCAGCCATGCCCGACGGCGACACTGCTTGGACTGAGCTTGTTCGACCTGAACCCACCGCAATAGGAGAGTCGCGATGAAAACCTACCTGGGAATTGAATATCGGGGCCCGCTGGCCGCTGCCCTGGCCGTCGCTTTGGGCCTGTTCGGGTGTTCCGGGTCTGGTGGTACCTCGCACAGTAGTTCAGGCGGCGCGAGCGGCGGAGCTGGAAACACGGGCGGTGGGGGAACTTCCTTTGTGTCGTCCAGTCAGGCCGGAAACACTGCTGGTCCAGCCGGAACGTCCGGCAGCGCGGGTGCGGGGCCCGTGGCGGGTACGATAGGTCCCGGCGGCGGGGCCGGTGCAGCGGGCAGCAGCGGCGTCGCGGGAAGTGTCGCCCCAGGCGGCAACACTGGCAGCCCAGGAGGTGCTGGCGCGGGCGGGACTTCGGCGAAGGGCGGTTCTGTGACGACGACTGACACCGGTGTCAGCGGCGGGGCCGGAAACATGGGCGGCACGGTTGTCGCCGGTGGGACCGCGGTTATCGGGGGTACCAAGGCAAGCGGTGGCGCTACGCCGACCGCGGGCACCACGGCCGCAGGGGGCACCAAGCAGACCGGCGGGACCACGTCGGCCGGCGGCACCACACCCAAAGGCGGGACCACAACGACAACCAGCGGGACCACATCGACCGGCGGCGTCGCAACCACCAGCGGAGGCACTCGACCCTGGGCGGGTGCCACCGCGACCGTGGGTAGCGGGACGCCTGTGCTCATAGGCACCATCGATATCAGCAAGTATGTCGGTACGCCGGGAATGCGGCTGGGCGACATCAACGGCGACGGCAAAATGGAAATCGTCATGGGTCAGCCCATGGTCCAGCCGGGCGCGTACACGCCCCAGCAAGTGGTCTGCGTCACGGCGTACGACCTCAAGGGCAAACAGCTGTGGCAGTACGGCACGCCTGGCAGTGGGCGCGGGGCCAGCTCGGACATTCCGATTCAGGTTTACGACATGGACGGGGACGGCAAGTCCGAGGTGTTCGCCAACATGAGCGACACCACGATGTCCGTGATCGACGGAACCACCGGGAAGCTGATGCGCACGATTCCCTTGCCACAAGCGGGCTCCAACGACTCCATCGCCTTCGCCAATCTGCGCGGCAAGGGATGGCCACAGGACATCCTGGTCAAGACCCGCTACTCCCAAGTCTGGGCGATCACCGGCACCGACGACGGGGCCACCAAGGCCGGCACGGTACTGTGGCATCATGCGTTCCTTCCCAGTGATTCGTCGGGGTCCGACCGGGGCACCGGGCACTATCCACTGGTCTACGATTGGAACAAGGATGGCAAAGATGAAGTCATGTCTGGCTACTTCTTCTTGCAGAGTGATGGCACGCAGGTATGGACGACCAACACCACGTCGAAGCCAGAACTCACCATGCACGCCGACTGCCTGGCCACCGCCGACGTGAATGCCGATCCCAGCGACGGATACGAAATCGTCGTGGGTGGTGACCACGCCGCCATGTTCCACTGGAAGGACGGCACCCAGATTTGGGAGGACAGCAACACGGTTGAAGACCAGCAGATGGGAATCGGCGAGTACGTTTCGGACTCTCCGGGTCTCGAGGTAGTCCTGCTTGACCGGATTGGTCCACGAACCGCCCAAGGCCATGATGCCAACGTGCTCTTGTCCTCAACCGACAAACTCCTTTGGAAGGAATCGCGGACGGATTTTGGCTGGATCACCGTGACGGAAAACATGAACAACTGGAAGGGCGACGGCAGCGACCTGATTCTGTCCTATCACCGCGGCGGAACGACGCCCGCCAGCCTATACGACGGCACTGGCAAGGCGGTCGCCAGTTTCCCGCACACTGGCAGCCTGGTCGACCTGGTTCAGCACGCCGACCTCTGCGGCGACGGCAAAGAAGAGGTCATCGTGTACAACGAGAACTCAGCCTGGATCTATTCCAATGGTCCCTGCAATTTGGATGATCCCCCGGCTCATCCGAGTATTCCCCAGCAGTACCACCTGTATAACTTCAGCGAATACTCGGGCTGGATTACGCCTGACGTGAAGTTCTACACGCCTGGCTCGGCACAATAGGCGCGTTCGCATCCCGGCCTGCCGCTTGAGCGCGGGCCGGGTCAGTTCCGGTAGGCCTTCCACATGTCGTCAACGAAGCTGTATTGCGGGAACTCGCCTTGCAGCCAGGACGCGGTCTGGCCCTGACGTTCCCAGTCCGAGCTGTAGTCAAACCCGGACTGCGTCTTGATATCGGCCACCGCCTGGGTGTCGTCCTCGGTCATCCAGCGATCGACGTAGTCGAAGAAGGCGGGATGGTTCCAGGTGGTCTGGGCACCGAGCATGCGCGCCGCCAGGGCCTCACCCACCCACGAGACCGAGGTACAGCAGCGCCGATAGGCTTCGCCCAGCTGCTCGGTGGGCGTCAAGAGCTGCCAGTCCCTGGGCTGCAGTTGTTCGTAGGGTGCGTAGAGTCCATTGCTGCTGGTGTCGGTGGGCGTGCCGCTGGTCTGATCCACGCCGTAGTGTCCGCCGTAGATCACCGTGGCACCCTGCCAGGCCTTGCTGTAGCCGCCCGGAATCTGGTTGATGTAGACGGTCTGCATGTCCTCGCCGAACCGGTTGGGGTAGGTCGCCGAGACGTTCTTCATGCCGTCGTCCTGCAGCAGAAGCCCGGCCATCACGATGGGCAGCTTGCGGCCGCTGCGGTGGCCGCCGAACGCGGGCCAACCGTAGCCCGCCTTCACGCAGCCGTAGAGATCGATACCGTATTGCACCAGATAGTTGGTGAGCGGCTCTTTGTCGGCCGCGGGAAAATCGAGCTGCAAGAGCAGGCTGGCGTAGCTGACGGCGAACGCGACATGCTGACCGTAGCTGGGCATATACTCGGCAGGCGCGTCGAAGAGAAAGGCGTTGGTGTCGATCCAGGGGCGCCGGAAGAGCGCCTCGAACTGCGCCAGAGTGGGCGTGCTCAGCGGCTTGGGCGCGGGGTGCGCGGGCAGCAACTGGCGCTGCAGGGCGCCCGTGCGATACAGGGTCTGGCTGCGGTCGCAGTAGGAGGGTCTGAACGCGTCTGCGGAGGAAGCGGCCGCCAGGACGGTGAGCACCGAGGCGCTGCCGACTGGACTGCAGCTCTTGTCGCTCGCCCGCATCACCTCGGGCAGCGAGGCCGGCGTGGCCAAGCTGATGCTGGACACCAGCGAGTCACCCGCTTTGAGCGACACCGGCGGATACGCGCGAAAACTTGCGTCGAACCACCATGATTCGTCGGTGCCGTCGTTGAGTCGCGAGTCAAAGGGACTCTTTCCGTTGGCGGTCGGGAGGTTTACGACGGAGCCGTTGAGAAATGGTGTGGAGCTGGTCGGTGCGGGGCTGATGGCCGTGACCGTGGCGGGACCAACTATCCAATAGTCGCCCGTCACGAACTGGCCCGCGAGCACCGGGGCGGCGAAGGTCCAGGTCACGCCGTCCTTGCTGATCGAGGTGACAAGGCTACTGTTGCCGTCGCTGGCCGTGGTTGTGCTTGCAGCGTCGCTGGCTGTGCTGCTGCTCGCGCCATCGAAGGCGCCCGTCGGGGCCACGTCCGCGGCGACGGTGGTGGCAGAATCCGCAGCCATGACCGATCCATCGCCGCCAGTTGCCAACCCTCGGCTCGTGCACCCGACTTCGCTTGCCAGAAATGCCGCGACGACAACCAGGGCCAAGCGTTGCATGGGACCTCCAGGGCTGTTCGGGTACGATCTCTCAGCTACTTATCCAGGCCTGAAAGGTTCCGGCCCAGTTCATCGACGAGCGCCTGGCGCTCGGCACAGGGCTGGTCCACGGCCCCCCAAAGCCAGCGGCCCTTCCATTGCAGCACCACTTCGCCATTGAGCGGATCCTTCACCGTCGCGCTTCCTTGAGGGCCGACCGAATTGGCGTCAGCCGTCTTGGCCAGGGCTCGGTAGCGTTGCACCATGGTGCGGACGTCGGCGCTGTCTTTGCCCTCGACGACAAAAAGGCGAAAACTCGCTCCGCCGATCTCATAGGGAACCGCGACGGCGTCATGAAGAAATGGCTGTCCGAGGAAATCGCGGGCCGCGAGCTTCTCAGCGCGGACACGCTTGCCTCGCTCAGGGAAGACCTTCAGGACGGCCGGGGCCTGGCGCGCGCCAGGAAGGCTGGCGGCCAACTTCTCGGCGAAAGGGCGAAGCAGGGATGGCTGTTTGGTCCCTTGCTGAATCAGCTTCACATAGTAGGAACCGATCACAAATTCGAGGTAATCCGGTCCACCGTAGCCCTCGACGCCGACGGGCACGGGCGTGGTGCCAGCCGGGCGTTCTTGGGTGTACATGCCGAAGGCGCGAATCGCACTCTTGTGGTGGTAGATGTCCACGGTGATTTCCGTGGCAGCGTCGACCTTCGCGTAGGTCGCTGAGGTGAGACCCTCGAAGTCGAAGTGCAGAAACGACTCCGCGCCGCCGTCGATGTACTCGAAGAGCGTCTCCGGCGTGTAGGTGGTGGGACCGTCGGAGACCTTCCAGCCTTTGATCTTGGGAAGGAGTTCCGACGGCTGGGGAGAAGCGGCGAGCCCGCCTTGCGTGGCAGCTGGGCTGGAGGCTGCGGCTGAAAACGCGAGCAACGCCACCAGCCCGCCCCGCATCGCCAGATTGCTCATCCGAGAAACTCCCGCGGCACCCCGCGCAGTCGGACGATGTCGCGCACCCGCTGGCGCACGTCGAACCCCTTGGCGCAGCGGACGGGGCATTCATCACAGTCCCCGCAGGGAGACTCGGGCAGACCGAGTTCGAGCAGCAGTGCCTGTGCGGCTTCGCGATTGCGGTACGCGTGCGCGTACATGAAGGAGCGCATGAGATCGGGAATCGGCAGCTTCGCCAGACAAGGTTCGAGGCACTGGCCGCAACCCTGGCAGAAGAAGCCAACCAGCTTGGGTGCCTCCAGGCTGCGCTTCTCGTCGTCAGTGAGGGTGGGATCGCGCAAGACAGCCAAGTCAGTCTGCAATTGATCAAATGTGGTGAAGCCCGGAATGGCGGTGTGGACGTTGGGATCGCGCAGCGCCCACTTGAGCGCCGCGGCCATGTTGATGGGAGACTGCTTGTCCTTGTCCCAGTAGACGCCCGCCTGTGTCTTCATCGCGACAATGCCGAGGCCTGCTTGCGCCGCCTCCGCCACGGCTTTCTGCACCTCCAGGTGGTGGTCCTG
>PMBY01000425.1 GCA_003153875.1 Myxococcales bacterium
CGGGTCGGTCGCCGGGTTGACCGTGACCGTGCCGACCGTGGAGTTTCCGCCCTCGATGCCGTTGACGGAGGCCACTATCAAGTACTGCATGTCGTCCGGCTTGCAGGGCGTCCCCGTCCACGGTCCCGCGAACGTGTCCTGCTCGTTCCAGCAGCCGATCACGGTCAGCAGCGCGGTACTGCCGGTCGGCACGTCCGTGTCCGTGGGCTGGAGCTGCCAGCCCCACAACATCGTCCAGGGGCTGAAGTGCGTCACGACCACGCTGACCGTGCCGCCGGTCGNNCCCTTCCCGGTCACCTGCACGCTGACCGTGCCGCCGACCGGGTTGCCGGAGGCGTCCGTCTTCGGGGTCACGGTCACGCCGCCGGCCACCGTCCAGGTCCCGTCCGCGCCCTGGGACGCCAGCCGGATGGCCCCGGGCGCGGTGCCCACCAAGTCCGCCTCCCCGAAGGTGCCCGTGATCGTGGCGGAGGTGAACGACACGCCCCCTGCGTCCAGCTCGTACGCCGGCCCCAGCCCGCCGGGCGCGGCGTTCTCGATCATCGTGATGGAGACCGTGGCGTCCGCGGAGAGCGCGTCGGGCGCGAGCGTGACGCACAGGCGCCCGTCGAACGACGTCACGGTGCCGCCGTCCGCGGCCGCGAGGTCGGCCGACATCACGAAGCCCTTGCCCAGCGACGCGCCCTTCGCGGTGGACGGCAGCCCGGTGAGCACCGTGCCGTCGTACGTGGCGGTCACCTCCGTGCCGGTCACCGTGTCGGTCACCTCCGTGCCGGTCACCCCGTCGGCCCCGGCAACGGCGTCGCCGCCGGAGGTCCCGCTACCGCCCGAGCACGCGGCCGTCATCAGGGCCACGGCCACCAGCGGCGCGGAAAGTCCGCGCAGGGTTCGGCTCATGATTGCCTCCCGTCAAGGATGGTTTCGCGCACCATCTTGCCTCCGGGCTCGACTATGTCCCAGGGCTCCAGGGGGGTCAAGGGCCCGGGTATAAGGATAGCTTGGGTGTGTAGGCATGCGCACAGAATCTCTGTTATCAGCGGTTTTGCGGATGCGATTCAGTGAAGGCAAAATGGCGCTTGAAATGCCTACCCACCCCAAGTCGCGACAGAGGCGCCAGCGTGCCCTCAGAACTCTGATGGATCCGGCCGTGGTTCTGCGCTCGACTGTGAATGATAGGCTAGGGTGCTTCGTCGAACGTTGGGAAAGGAAGGGGTCTGAGAATGCGTAGCTTGCAAGCTAACTTAGCCGCCGCCCTCGGCGTGGCGCTGTTGTTGGGATGTGGTGGCTCCAAGAACGGCAGCAAGCCGAACGCCTTGGACGCCAGTCATAAGGACTTCGATGTTGGGGTGAACACGACGACCGCCGACAGCAGTCAGGGCGGCAGTGACGCTGCCCCGGACGTGCCCCAAGACCAGATCGGCACCGATGCCGCTCAGGAAGCGCTCCCCGACGGTCCCGACACGGGACAGGAAGATGGGACCACCTCCGACGGCGATGGCGTCACTATCGACCCGCGTCCTTTTGTGATCAACTACGTGAATGACGGCATTGGCGCCGACATCGACATCCAACTGTCGCAGGATTCCATCTCGGCCAATTGGAGCATCGACGAGCCCGAGAACGGGATTGCGGGATATGAATGGGCCATCGGCACCTCGCCCGACTCCGAGAACATTCGACCCTTCACTGGCGTGGGCACGCAGAGCCAGGCCAGCGCTAGCGGTCTGACCCTGCCTCTCGACGGGACGGTCATCTACGTCACCGTCAGGGCGACTAATCGTACCGGGCTACGCCGAACCGCTTCGTCGGATGGAGTCCAGGTCGGGTGCAGCGTGGAGGGGACTCTGTATGCGGGCGGCGCGCGTGTCTCGAGCGACAATTGCCTCACCTGCCTGCCGGCGGTGCGGGCCGATGCCTTCTCGCCACGCCCGGAGGGAACCGTGCCTTGTCCGGCAAATGGTTGTGGGCTGTTCGACAACGGCTGTGGCGGCCTCAAGAATTGTGGCACTTGCCAGACACCCCAGACTTGTGGCGGCGGCGGCTCTCCCAATGTCTGCGGGTGCACGCCGTCCACCTGTTCGATGCTGCAGAAGAACTGCGGGCAAGTGAGTGACGGCTGCGGAGGAACGATCGATTGCGGTGTTTGCGCCTCTCCCAATCACTGCGGACCGCTCAACCTGTGCGGCAGGGCGGACAACGTCATCATTTACTCCAACTATGACGGCGGCACGTTCACCATCAACGTCGACAATGACATACCCAATCTTGCCATCGGTATCGTCAGCTACAGAAACCCTGTGGTCACCATCGCAGGGGCCTACGCGGGAAATGTGGTGGCGGTCGCCTGGGCGGGAGACGGAACGGCTTCCGCCACGTCGATCACTGGAGTGGCGCCTGCGATTGTGACGGCGGAAAGTACGCCCCGGGCTCCCTCCCCCGGTCCGTCGTCGATCATCTGCGGGTATGTCGGCGACCCCGGCTACAGCACGAGCGGATGCAACACGAGCGATCAGATCCGCAGCTTCTTCCTCAACAAGTTCGGCGGGCAGCTCCTGTTCCAGAATTGCCAGTACCCAGAGTACACGGGGGTGCTGTACACGAGCGCGGGAGGAACCTGCGATTGCAGACCGTGGACCTGTGCCACCTCGCACACGCAATGTGGCACCGCCCCCGACGGCTGTGGCGGCACACTCAACTGTGGCGGGTGTCCGGTGCCGGAAACCTGCGGCGGCATGGGCACGCCGAATATCTGCGGCGGGTGCGGTTCAGGGCAGATCTTGTCGCTCTTGCACTATCCAACCACGGTGGTCAACGACAGCGGCATAGGCGCCCGGTCCTGGACCAGCCCCACCGCAGCGAAGTTCCCCGACGGCACGTATACCGACACAAGCGCGATGACGGGCGGCGCCTCCTATTACCTGAAGGCCACCAACTTCGGGTTCAACCTGCCGGCCAGCGCCACGGTCGAGGGCATCTATGTCGTGTGGGAACGCAAAGCCCTCAGCGGGGTGGGGCTCGCGGACAACGCGATA
Organism: Myxococcales bacterium; assembly: GCA_003153875.1. The sequence continues at coordinate 3,033 of PMBY01000425.1, forward strand.
AGAATCGTCAAGGATTCGGTGGTCCAGACCGCCGATCGATCGCGGCCGGATACCTGGCCGAGTGGTGCCTACGTCAACGTGCTGTATGGTGGAGCGACCGACCTCTGGGGCACGACCTGGACAGCTGCCGACGTCAACAGCTCGGGCTTCGGCGCGGCGCTTTCGGTCGCGTACGTGAGCAGCGCAGGCAACGATTGGCCAGAAGTCGACAGTGTCGGCACATACGTCTGCTATCAGTAGCCCGGCATGCTTCGAACGTTGAGCCATATCAGGGCCGCGATGAGCGC
>PMBY01000415.1:0-8366 GCA_003153875.1 Myxococcales bacterium
GAAACCATTGCGTCGCCGGTGAACATGAACCAACAGAATCCAGCAGGAAGCCAGCGACCAACGCCTCTCGCAGAGGACCAGGCACTGGTTGATCGTGTTCGCAACGGGGACACTCTTGCGTGGCGGACGCTCTATGAACGCTACTCGCAGCCGGTGTTTCGTTTCGTCAGTGCGCTTGGTGTGCCTCTGGAGGAGCGCGAGGATGCGGCCCAGGACGTGTTCGTCGCGGTCTATCGCGGCCTGAAGAGTTTTCGTGGGGAGGCCCAGCTGTCGACATGGATTTATCGAATTGCCGCTCGCCATGCCTCCCACCTAGGCCGGCGGCGACGCATGCGTTCGTTCTTGTCGCTTCTGCCCTGGCATGAGACCGAGCCCGAGCCCCAACCCGACCCGGCAGAAAAGGCATCCGAGTTGCGGCTGCTCGATCGGCTGCTAGCCAAGCTGTCGCCCAAGAAGCGGATGGTGCTCGTCTTCTTCGAAATTGAAGGACTGGGCGTGAATGAAATCGCCAACGTCATGGGATGTCCTCCCAACACAGTTTGGTCCCGGCTGCGCCACGCCCGGGCGGAACTCGTCACGGCGGCGCGGAGGATAGCGAGATGAAATCGCCTACACAGAGAACAGACGTGGAGAGATGGCTGAGCGAGACCATCGAAGCGGCGCGTCGGCGGATTGGGGACGAGGTGGCGCGGCGCCGGGTCTGGGCTCGCGTGGAGGGATTGCCCGCGGGCAAAGATCGTTTGCGGAGGGCGAGGGCGCTGGCGCTCCCGGCCCTTACCGGGGCGTTGGTTGCAGTCGGTGTGGTGGCCATCCTGTGGATGGTCCCGGCCACGCGTCCTGCCCATTCGCCTGTCGTGGCCAATCGGGTGCCTTCGGCGCCTGTGTCGGCGTCACAACCTGGCCCAGAGGCTTCCCGGGTTGTGTCCCAGGGATCTTCTGCTGCACCCGTGCGCACCGGCCGAGGTGAGAAGGCGCGCGTGGCATTGGTCGGTGGCGTCGGCGTCGAGCTCGATGCCAATTCTGTGCTGAGTTGGGACGCGGAACACCGGCCTTCTGTCGAGCGCGGCCAGGCCCGGTTCCAGGTGCCCCATCAGGCACCGGGAGTCCGGTTTGCGGTTTCCGCCGGGCCGTATGTCATCACCGTGGTGGGGACCAAGTTCCACGTGGGCGTGGGCGATGATCGAGTTTCTGTGGAGGTCGAGGAAGGTGTTGTTGAAGTGTGGCGTGGGGCTCGCTCGGTTCGCCTGGTAGAAGGGGATTCGTGGGCCGGACCGATGCGCGGGGCTGCGCCCCCGGCGGTCGAGCACCGGCCGCCGCTGGCAAGCTCGTCTTCACGGCGCACCTCTCTAGCGGACAGTCACGCGCCGGTTGAAAACGGCCCGGCGAGCGCGGAATTGACGGAGGCGCGATCGGCGATCAGGGAGGGCCGCCCGGAAGACGCGCTGGCCATGCTGAGCCACTGTGCCAAGGGTGCGGGGCCCGCTGCCGAGAATGCTGCGTACGAGATGGGCCGTGTCTTGCGTGATGGCCTGCATCGACCTCGAGGGGCGGTCGCTGCGTGGGGCGCCTACCGCACGCGCTTCCCCGACGGGTTGCTGCGGGCTGAAGCGGACCTGTCGATCTTGGAAACCCTGGCCAAGTTGGGTGAAAAGGCTGCGGCGCTGGCCGAGGCTGAGGCTTTCTTGGCGCGCTACCCAAATAGCGAGCGTCGCGACGAAGTGGCCAAGCTAGCCGCGAGAGTGCGCGGAGCACCGTGATGGTGACCGGGGTAGCGCGAGCAGGCCGGCCGCCGGCGAGTCTCTCGTGGCTGCTCGTCCTCACCGGGCTGTCGTGCATCACCTATCACGTCGGGCTGCCAGGTCCGGCTGGCGATGCCGGGGGCGACTCCGTCGAAACCGGTGGGGCGCAAGTCCCGGACGCGTCTGTCGACCAGTCCAGTCCCAGTGACCGGACCGGATCCAACCATCCGAATGAATGTGCGGACCCTCGGCCCTTGTGGGTTCAGGCGAACACGGTCGAGATGATCGTTGCCCTCGACCGCTCCACATCCATGCAGAAGGCTGCGTTCGAATCGACTACCAGGTGGCAGGCGGCCAGACAGGCCATCTTGGCGTCGACTGCTGCTCATCCGGGCATTCAGTTCGACATCGAGCAGTTTCCCTCGCTAAAAGACTGTGGTGGGCAGACGTGCTGTGCGGACTGGCCTTCGGTTCAGCCGTATCACTCGACCAGCATTGAGGAGCAGCTCGCGTGCGGATTGGGTGATGCGGGTTGCCCGAACGCGGGGGACGATTCACCTTCCCACTCGGCGCTGCACCAGTGCCGCGAGTACTTCAACACCGAGGGATCACAGGGACAGTTACAGTTCGTGCTGCTGGTAACCGACAAGGATCCGAGCTGTGCGGGCGACGTTTCCACCGATGGCTCGCCTTGCGAACGGGCGGTCAATGAGGCTTCCAAGCTGGGGAAGAACTTCGGCGCGCAGACGTCTGTCGTCGCCCTCAACAATGACGGGAACAGCCCAGACTGTCTCAAGCAGATCGTCGCCACCAATGCGTCCAACTTCAGCGGCGATTTTCCGCAACTCGTGGTGGCGACCGACCAGGACCAATTGAATGCGGGCCTTGAGACCATCATCACCTCGGTGGAGGCGAACTTGTGCCGATTTTCCTTGGTGCAGCCGCCCCGCAACCCCGATCAGGTATCGATTACGCTTGACCACGTGCCGGTGAAACGCGATCCCACCGGCCAGCAGGGATGGAGATTCTCCGACGCCAACTCCAGCGAGATCGTGCTCTCCGGACCCGACTGCAAGAAATTGACTTCCGCACAGGGCGCCCTTAAGCCCTCGGTCCAGGACTGCTGGCAGTGAGACCGGTTTTCCCGAAGCCGCGCGCGAGGCTCAGGTGCGCCGGCGCAGGAGGTAGAGCAGCAGGGGCGCGGCGTGCAGGGCTTGGATCATTTCGCCGCTCTCGATGAGATCGCGGATTGCGGCCAGCGGCACCAGGTGAGCGCGCAGATCCTCGGTCGCCTCGGGCTGAGCGCGGCCCAGGGGCACGACTCCCTCGGCGAGATAGGACGTCGTGATGTTGTTTTGCAGGGCGGGGTTGGCCGAGAGGCGGGTCAGCCGCGACCAACGGCCGCCGCCGTACCCGGTTTCCTCGGCCAGCTCGCGCCGGGCCGCGGCCTCGATATCCTCGCCCTCCTCGACGACCCCAGCCGGGATCTCGTAGTGCACGTCGCCCAGGCCAGGACGGTACTGTCGAATCAAGACCACTTGGTCAGCCTCGGTTACGGCGACCACGTTGACCCAGGGCGGATACTCGGAGATCCAGTAATCAGGAATTTCACGCCCGGTGGGCAGGCGGAAATGCTGGTGGCGCAGCACCAACCAGGGCGGCTTGCGGAAGAGATACGTGGTCGCGACCGCCTGCCAAGCGGCCGGGTCATCGGGAAAGCGACGGGGCACGTTCGATCACTCCTGGCCCGGTCGCCGAGCGCGAGGGCGGTTCTGGGCAGACAAGGCGACGACAAACTGATACAGCACCAAGGCCAGTATTCAGTATCATGCGGCTGCCGACAAGACGTGAAGAACAAGCAACCCGATCAATCTGACGAATACCGTCGTGGACACCCCCGGCTGGCCGTGCGCCGCTCCTGACAGCGAAATGGTTTTCGAGTACGCTAGGCAGTGATCCCGTGAGTGAAAAGCAAGACTACTATGAGGTGCTCGGCGTATCCCGCCAGGCGGATGCATCTGAGCTGAAGCGGGCCTACCGCAAGCTCGCCCTCGAGCTCCATCCAGACCGCAATCCCAACGACAAAGAATCCGAGGCGCGCTTCAAGGAAGCGTCGGAGGCCTATCAAGTGTTGTCTGACCCCGAGAAGCGCGCACTCTACGATCGCTACGGCCACGAGGGGCCGCGTGGGGGCGGGTTCGGCGGTGGCTTCAGCAACGTGGGCGACATCTTCTCGGCCTTCTCCGACATCTTCGGCGATCTTTTTGGCGGCGGACTTGGCGGCGGCTCGGGCCGTGGCGGCGGGCGCGGGGCCGACATCGAGACCCAGGTTCAGTTGACCTTGGCCGAGGTCGTGACCGGCGCGGCCAAGGAAGTCATGGTGCAACGGCGCGCCGCCTGCAAGGATTGCGAGGGCTCGGGCGCTGCGCCGGGCACCTCGCGGGAGGCGTGCCCGCAGTGTCGGGGCCGCGGCCAGGTCGTGCACGCGCAGGGCTTCCTGATGATCTCTACCACCTGTCCCGNNNGCCGGGAGGCGCGCGTGCGGGAAACCTGTACGTCCATATCCACGTCGCCGACGATCCGCGCTTTGAACGCGACGGCGCCGATCTGCACACTGAGGTCGCCATCTCCTTTCCTCAAGCAGCGCTGGGGGCGACGGTGAAGGCGCAGGCGCTGGATGGCGAGATCGATGTCACGCTTGCACCAGGGACGCAACCGGGCGCGACGGTGGTTCTGCGGGGACGGGGTCTGCCCCACCTGCAGCAACGTGGCCGCGGCGACCTGATCGTGCATCTCAAGCTGGTGGTGCCGGCGTCGCTTTCGCGCGAGCAGGAGGAATCCCTGCGCGCCTTTGCCGCCGCTGGTGGCGAAAGAGTCGAACCTCCGTCGGAGAAGCGCGGCATCTTCGGTCGCCGTAGGAAGAATTAGCCGGAGCCCCGCGGCCCGCGGGGCGCGGGTAGCGTGTGCGAGGGCGTGAGCGTGAGCGAGTTCTTGGGCGGTACGTGGAAGGCGGAAAGCGTGAGCGGCCGGCGCTTCGCGAGTCGCCCACGGTGGTCGCTACCGCTACCGCTCACGCGCACGCGAGCCGAGAGGAGCTGTGGATTTTTCGCCCGTTTTCGCCTCGGTCTTCTTGGTCTCAGTCGTGGGCAGCGAGAAGGAAAGCGCGGGTACGGGGTGGTCGTGCTGGTAGAGCCAGAAATAGGCAAACACCGAGGCCAGCACGCGCTTGCTGTAGTTGCGGGTTTCGTCGTAGGGAATGGTTTCGAGGAATTCGTCAAGGTCCAAGCTGCCGCGCTCGCGCAGCCAACGATCCACCGCACCCTCGCCCGCGTTGTATCCGGCGATGCTCAGGGGCAGGGATCCGCTGAAGTGGTCCAGCAAGAACGCCAGGAAGCGCGAGCCCACTTCTAGATTTTTGGAAGGGTCCAGCAGGGTTTCCCGGGTCACGCGTCCCTTGGCGAAGCGCTGAGCCGTGCGCACCAGCATTTGGGTCAGCCCCAGGGCATTGGCAAAGGACTCAGCCTTGGGGGAAAACGCACTCTCCTCACGCATGATAGCGAGTTGCAGGGCCTCGGGCACGCGGTTGGCCTTGCTATTCTTGCTCACCAGTTCGGGAAAGGCACGTGGGTAGGCCAGACGCCATTCGGCGTCGCGGCGCGCCTCGGTCGGATACGACCAGCGGTACGCGGTCAGCGTGCTGCGGGGAATGGTGTGCGAGGCGCTCCACAGCCGGCTTCGGTCGAGAAGGATCGCGGTGATCCAGTATGCGTCTTCTCGCCCCGGGGTTTTCGCGGCAGCTTGCGATTCCGGCGCGTGGTCAGAAACCGCCAAGCCGAGGCGGGCCAGTTCGCGGCGGGCATCGCTGCCCAGACCGAGACGGGCCAACTCTACGGCGCGCAGGAAGCCCGGTTCGGCAAACAGGGGCTGGGGTCGAAAGCCCCACACCGATTGCTTCTGCTCGGTCGCAAGAGCAGGGCGCAGCTCGCGCAAGAGATCGGCACGTGCCTTGGGAAAGCTGTGGCGCATACGCTCGAGCGCGAACAGCGCATACACGGAGAGGGGATACTCTCGCACTGCGCGCGTGTAGGCACGCTGGGCCTGGTTGGGGGCGCCCTGCTTTTCGAAGATGCGACCTCTCCAGTAGTGGGCTCGGCCGGCGGCGAAATACATCTCCTCGCGCGGAAATCGGCGAACGTCCTGGTCGAGCCAGTGCAGGGACTTTTCCCAATCGCCCGCGCGCCAGGCGGCGAAGGCCAGACGCCACAAGGCCTCGCTCGCCACATCGCCCTTGGGATAGCGGTCAGGCAGATCGCGCAGGCGTTGCTCGGCGCCGTCCTCGTCGCCCCCATCGGCCAGCACCTCGGCCGCACGCAAGCGGGCGTCGTCCGCGAAGCGGTGCTCGGGGAACTCGGACTCGATGCGGGCGTAGAGAGCCAGAGCCTTGTCGGGCTCGCCTGCTGAAGCCAGGCAACGTGCACCTTGATACAGCGAGCGCACCACCAGGTCGCGATTCTGCGCGCTCTGGCACGCGGTCTCCGCCTCGGCAAAAAGCGGTGCTGCGCGCGGGCGCTGGCGTTGCTTCCACACCGATTGGGCGCGGTGGAAGCGCGCCACGCACTCGCTGGCAGCGTCCAGCCCGGGCGCGGTCAAGGCCGCAGCAAAGGCTGCCTCGGCGGCAGCGTTCTGGTTCTTGTCGAAAAGGCCCATGCCCCGCGTGGCCCATTCCTCGGCGCTGTGGGTGACTAGGGCGGCCTGCCGCTCAGGGCTTGTTGACTGAGCCAAGCTTTGCAAGTTTTCGTCGGCCCGCGTGGCCCACGCTTCCGTCGGGGCTTCGGCCCAGATGCGGCGCAGGGCTGCGGCGATTTCCTCTACCGGGCGCTGCCCCTGCTGCATGGCCTCGGTCAGGTGAAATCTGGCCTCGGCCCGGCGCGGCCCCGAAGGGAAGCGATCGAGAAAGGCCTTGGCTTCGCTCTCCACCTCGGACCAGCGCTTCTTCACGATCAAGGCATCAATCTTGACCAACACCGCCTCGGCTTCGGGCACCGACTGGGCGGGCACACGTGCCGCCCAGGTGAGCGCGCCTTCGGGATCGCCTCGGCGCAGTCGGCAGCGGGCGGCATAGTAGGCGTGATAGGGAGCCAGCACCGGGTAGCTGGACCACAAGTCCTCGAAGAGATCGCCTGCCGCCTGCCACGCATTGAGGTTCATATGCGATGAGGCGAGGAGAAAGCGGGCCTGGTTGCGCTGGGGTGCGTGCGTGGGTATGGCCGCCAGCGCGTCGGCCAGCTTCTGGGCGGCGGCCGCGAAATCGCTAGCGCGGAAGAGGTCGGCTCCCGTACGGGCCGGTCCCGTGGCGAAGAACGGCTCGAGCCAGTGCTTGTCGAACGGAACCGGGGCGCGGGTGATCGCGGGAACTGTTTCCTCGCCGCGCGCCTCAGGCGCGGCAACCTCTTCGCCCTCGGGTGGTTCGACGGCAAGGGCGGTGCAGGGCAGGAGAAAGAGTGCCGCACTCGATAGTTTTTGTGTGAGCACGGTTGACGACTAGTGCCTCCAGTCAGAAGATTGGGCAGGTTTCGGGCGTTCAGGCGCCCGGCCTGCGAGGCGCGACGAGGGCGCATACTCGACGTACGCAACCGAGGAGCAACGACGCAGGACGGGATGCATGGACGGCCCAAACCTGTGCGGAATTGTGACTGGAGGCACTAGGGCGCCTTGGCGGGCGGCGGGGTGGATGCCCTTTCAGGCAGTCCAGATTTGCGGCTTTCAATTTGGCGGATGGTTTGAAACTCGAGCGTGAGGTTGCTGATACTCTGGTCAAGCAGGTTGATGTCGTTTTCCAGCATGGCGTTCTTCTGCTTGAGCAGGCGCAGGTCATGGTTCAAGCGCGCGACCGCCCAGAGAATAATGAGAAGGTTCGGGATCAGCGCGATGACGGTGTAGGCGGCCAGCTGGGGGTCAAGCACGGTCACAAAACTCATCGCGCTACCGCCACAGACAAACGCGATCGCGGCCCGTGCGCTTGGCCTCGTACAGGGCATGGTCGGCCGCTGCCACGAAACCTTGGGCATCCACGATGCGGGGATCCTGGATCACGGCGACCCCGGCGCTGACGGTGATAGGGATGTTCCTGCCGGCGAAGACAAAGGAATGGCTGGACACGGTTTGCCGCACGCGTTCGGCGATGATGCGGCCTTGGACGATGTCGGCGCCCCGACAGATGATCGAGAATTCCTCGCCGCCCACGCGCGCAAACACGTCCTCTACGCGCACCACACCCTGCACGGCCAGGGCCATCTCGGCCAAGACGTAGTCGCCCGCCGGGTGGCCGTAGCTGTCGTTGACCTCTTTGAAATGGTCGACATCGAAGGTCACCAGCGCGAGGGAGGTCTTCTGTCGGAAGGAGTAGGCGAATTCGCTCTCCACGCGGTCGGTGAAGTACTTCTTGTTGAAAGCCTTGGTCAGATCATCGCGCAGGGCTGATTCGTACATCTGACGCTGGAAGGTCTCGTCCAAGCTGTCATGGTAGGTGAACTTGAGAACCGTCCCGGAACCCACGAGGATCTTGTCTCCATCCTCCAAGTCCTGGCGGTCGATGCGTGTGCCTCGGCAGAAGGTGCCGTTGGTGGA
>PMBY01000415.1:8383-16351 GCA_003153875.1 Myxococcales bacterium
ATGAGACAGGCGCAGTCGCGCTTCGAGGGAGTCTCGACCGGGCTGGGGGGCTTGTCCTCCACGCGTGTGACGTCGTCCCAGGTCACGTTGGGTTCCTCATGGATGCTAATACCAGAGTGCTAGCCAGCGGCAAGGCGGCGGGCCAGGGCACGCAGCGGTTCGGCACGTTTATCAAATGGGGAAAGAGCGTCAAGCGCCACCTGCGTGAGCGTTTGTAGGCGCTGGCGAGCCTCGGCTTGTGTGCCCACATGCTCCTCATCGGCAAGATCGTCGGCGTGCTGAAATGCCACGCCGTAGTGCTCGCCGAATCGAACCAGCGCCTCCATCTGCGCTGGCCCGGCGTCAGCCAGGGCCGCGCCCACCTCCAGGGCAGCTCGGAACAACGCGCCGGTCTTTTCGGCCGCAAGACGTTCGACGGACTGCAGCGATTCGTGCTGTGCTTCCGCCAGATCTCGCGACTGGCCGCGCACCATGCCCGACATGCCGGCCGCCTTCGCCAGCGCGATGATGGCGCGCAGGGTCTGCTGCGCGACGAGAGGCTCGCCGGTTGCGGCCCCGGCAGCCGTGCCCGCCTCCGCCAGCCATTGAAACGCCAGAGTCAGCAAGGCGTCCCCAGCCAGGATGGCAGTGGCCTCTCCGAAAACCTTGTGATTGGTGGGCTGTCCGCGCCGGAAGTCATCATCATCCATGGCGGGAAGGTCGTCGTGGACCAGGGAGTAGCAGTGAACCAGTTCCACCGCCGCGGCAGCCAGGCGGAGCGGTTCGTCAGGATCGCGGCCCACGGCCTCAGCCGCGGCCAGCACGAGCAACGGACGCAACCGCTTGCCCGGCGCGAGCAAGGAGTAGCGCATGGANNGTGCTCACTCGTTGTCTTCTCGATCCGCTGGGGGTGCAAGGGGCGCGGTACGCAAGCCGTCACCTGTGGCCAAGAGGACTTCCACGCGTTTTTCCGCCTGGTCGAGCAGCTGGGCGCCGCGGCCGCACAGGCGCATGCCTTCTTCGAAGCACCCCAGACCTTCTTCGAGAGGGAGGTTGCCCCCTTCCAGGCGCTCGACCAGCACGCGCAGGCGCGCAAGGATCTCATCGAACTTGACGGGCTCGGTGTTTGGAGGGGTGGCGCTCGGGGCCATGAAGGTATTCATTCTAGCAAGTTGCGCAGCGCTGGGCGTCTATTTCGGCTCGTTTGGCTGAAGCCTGTCGGGAAACTCGGGCCGCCCGAAAGGCCGGCCCGCGGATCGCGGGTCGCGTGGGCGTGGGCGAGAGCGAGTTCGTGTGCGTTTTGCGGGAAGACGGACAGCGTGCCGCTCACGCCAGTCGCCCACGCAAACCGCACCACGCTAGTCGCTCGCGCTACCGCGACCACTCACGCTGGCCGCCTTGTGCTGCCTCGGAGTTACCCGACAGGCTCCACTTGCCAACCTTCAAGAATCAGTACTCATCTCCCGCCGGTGCTATCGTGGATGCCAGCATGACCAACCAGGGCGTCGCGCAACCCGACAGCAAGCGCCGGAGCCGGTTCGGCCTGCGCGCCCAGATCTTGCTCGGCCTGGCCGCGGTTACACTCATCGCGATCCTGACCACCGGGTTTCTCGCCCTGTGGGCCGCGGGCAACACTTTGCGTGCTCATCGAGAGACCGAGGCTGTGACCTTGGCATCAGCCGCGGCCAGGATGGTGTCGGCGCTTGTGGATCGCCAGAGCGAGATGACCTCGCCCGAAAGTCGAGAGCAGATCCGGGCGGCGTTGTCTTCGCTGTCAGAACGATCAGGGGGAATCGGGTTTTCCGTGCTGTCCGCCGGGCACGGTGTGATCGCGGCCTGGCCGCCGCGCTCGGCCCACGACGTGGATCCGCCCATCGCCAACAGCGTGGTGGCTGGGATCCCACCGGTGCAGCAGTACCGCAATTCCCCGGGGCACGGCGCCACGCAGTTGTTGGCGTATGCAGGAATCGAGGTCAAGGGACGAGTCGTGGGCGCGGCCCGCGTGGTGCTGGACGCGCCCGCGCCCGTGCACGCGGTGCTGCGGCGCTCGGGCTGGCTGCTCTTGGGCCTGGTCTGCGCCGATGCGCTCCTGGTCCTGGCCTTGGGCTACTTTGTGTTGACCCAGATGGTGGTTCGGCCGCTGCGCCAGATGGAGCGAGCCACCGCGCAGGTTGGCGTGGGCGATTGGGACCAGCACATCGAGCTGTCTGGCCCGTCTGAGCTTCGCGCGTTGGCGCGCGCCTTTAACCAGATGACCTCGTCGCTGGCCACCCAGCGCGAGCAGCTGATTCGTTCGGAGAAGCTCGCGTCGGTCGGGCAGCTGGCAGCGGGTGTGGCGCACGAGATCGGCAATCCCTTGGCTGCTATCTTGGGCTACGTCGACATTCTGCGCGCCGATGCGGCGGGCGCGGGGCGGTTGCCGGATGAGGAACGGCGGGATGCCCTCGACCGGGTTAAGGCCGAAACCCAGCGGATCAATCGCATCATACGCGACTTGCTCGAGTATTCGCGCCCCAGCCACGAGGAGCCGTCGCTCATCGATCCCATTCTCGTGGTGCGCTCGGCGCAGGCGCTGCTGGCTCCTCAGGCGCGTTTTCGAGAAGTGCGCATCGCGGTCACACCCGACGGAGCGGCTTGGCCCAAGGTCATGGTCTCACAGGGACGCATCACCCAAGTGCTGGTCAATCTTCTGCTCAACGCGGCCGATGCGATGGGCGGCAAGGGCCAGGTGGCGGTTACCTGCGAGAGCGCGGGTGGGCGGGTGCGCATGAGCGTCAGCGACGAGGGACCGGGCATCGAGCGCGAACTTCGTCGCAAGGTCTTCGATCCCTTCTTCACCACCAAGCCCCCCGGCCAGGGCACCGGGCTGGGGCTTTCCATCTCGCGATCGATCGTGGAAAGCTACGGCGGCACGCTTGAGCTGGATTCGGAGGCGGTGGGTGGCGCCAGATTTGTCATCGACTTGCCGGCGGCCCTCAGTTCATCCGGCACTCAAGAACCAGCACCGTGATGTTGTCGCTGCCGCCGGCGTGGTTGGCCGCGGCCACCAGCTTATGCGCGGCCTCGTCCAGATCCACGCCCACCTTGAGCAGGTCGCGCATGGTCGGAGGTTCCACCATGCCCGACAGCCCATCCGAGCACAGCAGGAAGATGTCGCCGTCCTTGACGTCAGCGGCCGAGATGTCGACCTGGACTGTGTCTTTCATGCCCAGTGCACGCGTGATCACGTTTCGGTGCGGGAATTTCTTCTGCTCCTCCTCCGTCATGCCCGGCCGGGCGTCCTTGTAGTCCTCGAGCAGCGAATGATCGCGCGTCATCTGTTCCACCACGCCGTCGCGCACTCGATAGCAGCGCGAATCCCCGACGTGGGCGATGTAGAACTTGTCTTCGCAGATCTGACCGATGACCACAGTCGTGCCCATGCCGGTCATGCGCACGTCACGGGTGGCGGCTTCGTGGATCTTTCTGTTGGCCTGCTTGATGGCCACCACCAAGCGGTTCTCCAGGAACGACAGCGCCCGGTCCATTTTGTAGGGCCAGGTGGCGTCATCATCTTTGGAACGGGCGAAGAACTCGCGGATAGCGTCGGCGGCCATCTTTGAAGCCACTTCGCCGCTGGCGTGGCCCCCCATTCCGTCCGCGACCAAGAAGAGCTGCTCATCCTCGATGAGGCAGAAGTAGTCTTCGTTGTGGTTGCGTTTCAGCCCGGGATCGGTCTTGGCAGCATAGCGGATGTGCATAGTCAGCCGGTACAGTTGAGCGTTGTCCGTCGCTCCTGTCAACCTCGGAGCGCGGTCATCCTGACGAGAAGCGTTTTCCGTTGTTGACGGTCCGTCGTCTCGTGGATAAGGTACTGAACGAATGTCTATCCCTCCGCGGGGCAAGGGGCGCAGGGCTGCCGCCCACAAACCTGCAAGCAAACACTCTGCACCCGCAAGACCAGCAGCCGCCCATTCCCCCGACGCTCAGGCGTCGGCGCCATCCCTCGTGGAGCCTCACACCGCGGCCATCTTGGCCATAGGGGACGAGGTCCTGCGCGGCGAGATCCGCAACACCAATGCGACCTTCCTTTCCGAACGCCTGTTCGATGCGGGCTTGGAGGTTTGCGAGCAGCGGGTTGTGGCTGACCAGGCCGCAGCCATGCGGCGTGCTTTGCAAGAACTGGCGCAGCGCGCGGCGGTTGTGGTGGTGACTGGGGGACTGGGTCCAACCGAGGACGATCGCACAGTGGATGTGGTGGCTGACCTGTTGGGGGTCGAGGCGGAGCCGCACAGCGCTTCGCTGGAGGCGATGAAGAAGCGCTTTGCCGCGCATGGATTCGAGCTGACGCCCAACAACCTGCGCCAGGTGCGCGTGCCCCGCGGCGCCGAGGCGCTGCCCAACGAGGCAGGAATCGCGCCCGGATTCTTGGTTCGCATGGCGGGCCATGCGGTCTACTTTCTTCCCGGCATCCCGCGGGAGATGGAGCGGATTTATCTCGACCATGTGGCGCCCAGGCTGCGGGCCCACATGGCTGCGCAGGGAGTGCCTGCTGCGGCTGTTCGCACCTGGCACGTCTACGGCATGGGCGAATCGCACATCGATCATCGTTTGGCCAAGCTGCTGGAGAACATCCCCCGCGCGACCCTGCACTTTCGCACCGACGCGCCCGAGAACCACGTCAAGGTGGTGATCCGTGGGCCTGACGCGGGCAAGAACCAGGAGCTGCTGGAGCAAGTGGATCGTGACTTGCGCAAACGCATTGGCCCCGGGATCTACGGCGTAGACGGCGAAACCTTTCCGATGGTTGTGGGCCAAAGCTTGCGCGCAGCCGGAACCACCCTTGCTCTGGCCGAGTCGTGTACCGGCGGTGAGGCCGGACAGATGATCACGGTCGAACCCGGCGCCAGCGACTTCTTCCTGGGCAGCGTGGTGGCCTACTCCAACGACGTCAAGGTCAATGTCCTGGGCGTGAAAGCCGCCACCATCGCCGAGTCCGGGGCGGTCAGCGAACCCTGTGCCAAGGAGATGGCCGAAGGGGCAAGGCGCGTGACCGGCGCCGCCATTGCGGTGTCCATCACCGGCGTCGCAGGTCCTGCGAAAGAGCGCGACCCATCCGCCTTGGGCGTGAGCGACAAGCCGGTGGGCACGGTGTGCTTTGCCCTGGCCGGCGCCAAGTCCACCAAGGCTGTCAGCAAACTTTTCAGCGGCGACCGCGAGCGCATTCGGCGGGCAGCGGCCTATTTCGCTCTCGATCTCGCACGCCGCCACTCTCAGTGATGCAGGAGACTCGTATGGTTTCGCCCGAAAGAAAAGACGAACACAGCAAGCCCGAATCCGCCAAGCCTGCGCCGACGGCGCGTGAACGGGATCCAGCCCGCGACAAAGCCATCGAGTTGGCCGTGTCCACTATCGAGAAGCAATTCGGCAAGGGCAGCATCATGCGCCTAGGCGATGAGATCCCCGCGCCCGAGGTGCGCGTCGTACCGACCGGCTCGCTCGGGCTGGACATCGCCCTCGGGGTCGGCGGGCTGCCACGCGGCCGGGTGGTCGAGATCTACGGTCCCGAGTCATCCGGCAAGACCACGCTGGCTTTGCACGTGGTGGCGCAGGCGCAGAAGCTAGGCGGCATCTGCGCGTTCGTCGACGCAGAACATGCGCTGGACGTCTCCTACGCGCGCCGCCTGGGCGTGCGCACCGACGACCTCCTGGTGTCGCAGCCGGATTGCGGCGAGCAGGCGCTCGATATTACCGAGATGCTGGTCCGCTCCGGGGCGGTCGACGTGGTGGTGGTGGATTCAGTCGCGGCGCTGACCCCACGCGCGGAGCTGGAAGGCGAGATGGGCGATTCGCACATGGGGCTGCAGGCGCGCCTGATGAGTCAGGCCCTGCGCAAGCTGACCGGCACCATCTCCAAGTCGCACACCCTTGTGATTTTCATAAACCAGATTCGCATNNCGCATGAAGATCGGCGTGATGTTTGGCAACCCCGAAACCACCACCGGCGGAAACGCGCTCAAGTTCTACGCCAGCGTACGCCTCGACATCCGGCGCGTCGGTGCGCTGAAGGACGGCGAGAAGGTGGTGGGTAACCGGACGCGGGTGAAGGTCGTCAAGAACAAGATGGCGCCGCCGTTTCGCGAGGTGGAGTTCGACATTCTCTATGGCGAAGGCATCAGCCGTGAAGGCGACCTGGTCGACCTGGCCGCCGAGTGTGACGTGGTCGAGAAGTCGGGAGCCTGGTTCGGCTTCGAGGGCGAGCGCATCGGACAGGGTCGGGAAAACGCGCGCCTGTATCTGCGCGAACACCCCGACGTGGCCAAGAAGATCGAGTCCAAGCTGCTGGCGCACCACGGGGTGAAGCGCGAAGTGGGGCCGTCGGCGCTGTCCGCCGGACCGGTTGCTGGCGGGCCTGCTGGCACGGTGCGCCCCATGGCGCCCCAGCCCAAGGCGCAGGTTCCAGACAAGCGGCGATAGCGACGGATTGTCGGGGAATTTGGGGCTCCGGGCGACGGATCGCGGGCCGCGGGTAGCGTGGGCGTGGGCGTGAGCGTGGGCGGTACGCGAAAGGCGGAAAGCGGGTCGCGGGCCGCGATCCGCTCACCCTCGCGCAATTCGCCCACGCTGTACGCTGGCCGCTCACGCTACCGCTACCGCTCACGCTGGCCGACCTGCGCTGGCCCGAGGGCCGGCCCGCAAGTCGCGGCCGCGGCCGCCACTTGGCCCAGGATCAGGGTCGAGAATGTTTCGGCGGAAATCTTGTCGCGCCGGGGTCCGGTGCATACTACGATTTGTGCAATGGCTGCCAAGAAGTCGGGTCCTGAGGGTCCCATCGAGATTCCCGAAATCATCGCAGTGCTCCCGCTGCGTAACTCGGTCTTGTTTCCCGGGTCGATCATCCCCATCGACGTCGGTCGTAAGAAATCGGTGAAACTGGTCGAGGAGGCGATCTCGAAGGAGAGGCCTGTCATCGGCATCGTCACGCAGCGGGATGCTCGCACCGAGGATCCCGGCCCCGCCGACCTGTACACCGTGGGCTGTGCCGCCCGCATCCTCAAGGTGATCAAGCTGGCCAAGGACAGCTTCTCGGTGATCCTGCAGGGGATCTCGCGCGTGCGGCTGCTGGAGACCGGGGCCCAGGATCCCTTCATGACGGCCAAGGTGCAGGTTCTGCCTGATCCGCTCGGCTCCAATCTCGAGCTGGACGCGCTGGTGCTCAATCTCAAGGACGTGGTCAAGCGGGTGTTCAAGCTGATGCCGGAGCTGCCCAAAGAGGCGTCCACGCTCATCGACAGCGTGACCGAGCCCGGGCAGATCGCCGACCTCATCACTTCGAATCTGGACGTCCAGGTCGACGAGAAGCAGGAGATCCTGGAGATACTCGACCTCAAGGCCCGGCTGCGGCGCGTGCTGCAGTTTCTTTCGCGCCAGCACGAGGTGCTCAAGGTGCGTGAGAAGATCAACACCCAGGTGCAGGANNAAGGAGGAGTTGGGCGAGATCGACGACACGGGCGGGGACTTGGACGATTTCCGCGAAAAAGTCTCGGCGGCCAAGATGCCGGCCGAGACCGAGAAGGTGGCGTTCAAGCAACTGGAACGTCTCAAGGTCATGCAGCCGTCATCGGCTGAGTACACGGTGACGCGCACCTATCTGGAATGGCTGGTCGAGCTGCCCTGGGCCATCTCGACCGAGGACAAGTTGGACATCCCGGCGGCTCGCGACATCCTCAACGCCGACCACTACGACCTGGAGAAGGTCAAGAAGCGCATCCTGGAATACCTGGCGGTGCGCAAGCTGAAGACCGACAAGAAGGGGCCGATCCTTTGTCTGGTGGGTCCGCCCGGCGTGGGCAAGACCTCCTTGGGGAAGTCCATCGCGCGCGCCCTGGGTCGCAAGTTCATGCGCGTGTCGTTGGGTGGGGTACGCGACGAGGCCGAGATCCGCGGTCACCGCCGCCCCTACGTCGGGTCGCTGCCCGGGCGAATCGTGCAAGGCATGAAGAAGGCGGG
>PMBY01000317.1 GCA_003153875.1 Myxococcales bacterium
CAGGCGCTGGAAGTCAGCAAGGTGAAGAAGGCGGAGACCGGGGTGGTGCTGGATCCGGTCACCATCGGCCCGGATCAGAAACTCTTTGCGGCACTCGAGCTGATGAAGCGTTACGAGATCTCGGGGCTTCCCGTGGTGGCCGAGGACGGTCGCCTGGTGGGTATCCTGACCAATCGTGATGTGCGCTTCGAGCGGCACCTGGACCAGCCGGTGCGGAATCTCATGACCACCACGCTCATCACCACACGCGAAGGGCTGAGCCTGGAGCATTCGAAAGAGCTGCTGCACAAGAATCGCATCGAGAAGCTCCTGGTGGTGGACGATGCAGGCCGACTGCGCGGGCTCATCACCATCAAGGACATCGAGAAGGCGCAGCAGCACCCCCATGCGGTCAAAGACGAGCTGGGCCGTCTGCGCGTGGGCGCTGCGGTGGGCACCGGGGTGGACCGGGCCGCGCGCGCCGCCGCCCTGCTGCAGGCGGGCGCCGACATCGTCTGCATCGACACCGCCCACGGCCACTCCCGGTCCGTGCTAGAGGCAGTGGCCGACATCCGCAAGACCTTCCCAAGAGCGGAGATTCTGGCTGGAAACGTGGCGACCGCCGAGGGCGCGCTGGCCTTGGCCAAGGCAGGCGCCAACGCGGTCAAGGTGGGCATCGGCGCAGGTTCAATCTGCACCACCCGCGTGATCGCCGGCATCGGTGTTCCCCAGATCACGGCGGTGACCGACGCCGCGCGCGCTTTGGCCAAACTGGACGTGCGCATCGTTTCCGATGGCGGCGTGAAGTACTCGGGCGACGTCACCAAGGCCATCGCGGCGGGCGCCCACACGGTGATGATTGGCAGTCTCTTCGCCGGCAGCGACGAGGCACCCGGCGAGATCATTTTGTATCAAGGCCGCAGCTACAAGGTGTACCGGGGCATGGGGTCGGTGGGCGCCATGCGCGCGGGCAGCAAGGACCGCTATTTCCAGTCCGACGTCAGCGTCGACGCCAAGTTGGTGCCGGAAGGCATCGAGGGACGCGTGCCCTACCGAGGAAGTCTCTCGCAATCGATGTACCAGCTCATCGGTGGCCTGCGCTCAGGCATGGGCTACTGCGGCTGTCGCAACATTGCCGAGCTGCACAGCAAGGCGCGCTTTATCAAGATCACACAGATGGGTCTGCGCGAATCGCACGTCCACGACGTGATCATTACAAAAGAGGCTCCCAACTACAGAGTGGAACAGTAGTCCCCTCGTTCGAGAGCTAGGTGATCTCCGATGTCTCACACCCAAACCATTCTCGTTCTCGACTTCGGTTCGCAGTACACGCAGCTCATTGCGCGGCGGGTTCGTGAGCAGAAGGTGTACTCGGAGATCCATCCCTTCAATTTGTCGCTCGACAAGATTCGCGCCATGCGCCCCTCGGGCATCATTCTTTCGGGTGGGCCTTCGTCGGTGTACGACCAGGGCGCCCCGCGGGTGGGCGTCGAGTTGTTCTCGCTAGGCGTGCCCATTCTCGGCATCTGCTACGGCGTGCAACTCTCCAGCCTCCTCCTCGGAGGCAAGGTAGAACCGGCACAAAACCGCGAGTACGGTCGCGCCTCGGTCAAGCTGGAGATGCCGTCCGAGCTGTTCGCCGGATTCCATTTGGGTGACGAGATCGCGGTGTGGATGAGCCACGGCGACCGGGTCGAGTCGCTGCCCGACGGCTTCCGTCGCCTTGGCGTGAGCGACAATTGCCCCTTCGCCGCCGTGGAATCCCTGAAACACAAGTTCTGGGGCGTGCAGTTTCACCCCGAGGTCGCCCACACCCCGCGCGGCAACGAGATCCTGGGCAACTTTCTCTTTCGTGTGTGCCGTTGCGAGCCGAGCTGGACCATGGCCAATTTCGTCGATGAGGCCATCCAGAAGGTCAAGCAGCAGGTCGGTCAGGACCGCGTGATCTGCGGGCTTTCGGGTGGCGTGGATTCGGCGGTGGCGGCCTCCCTGGTACATCGTGCGGTGGGTGACCGGCTGACCTGCATATTCGTGGACAATGGTCTTCTGCGCGCGCGCGAATCGGTTCAGGTCGAGAGCGTTTTTCGCGGCGCCTTCAAGATGAATCTGGTGGTGGTCGACGCGGCCGAGCGTTTCCTCACCAAGCTGGCCGGCGTGGAAGACCCCGAACAGAAGCGCAAGGTGATCGGCCGCGAGTTCATCGCCGTGTTCGAGGAAGAGGCGCGCAAGGCCGGCAAGGCCGACTTCTTGGTGCAGGGAACGCTTTATCCCGACGTCATCGAATCCGTGTCGCACAAGGGACCCTCGGCCACCATCAAGTCCCACCACAACGTGGGCGGCCTGCCTGACCAGATGAACCTGAAGCTGGTGGAACCCCTGCGCGAGCTGTTCAAGGACGAAGTGCGCGCGTTGGGCGAGGAACTGAATCTTCCGCACGACCTGCTGTGGCGCCAGCCCTTTCCCGGACCGGGGCTGGCCGTGCGCATCCTGGGGCCGGTCAACAAGGAACGCTGCGATCTNNCTCCGCCAAGGCGACTGCATCATCGACGAGGAGATCCGCGCGGCCGGCCTGTACGAGAGCATCTGGCAATCGTTCGGGGTGCTGCTCCCGGTGCGTAGCGTGGGCGTGATGGGCGACGAGCGCACCTATGCCAACGTGCTTGCCTTGCGTGCTGTGCATTCCAAGGACGGCATGACGGCCGACTGGGTGCCGCTGCCGCACGACCTGCTCGCCAGTATCTCGTCGCGCATCGTAAACGAAGTGCGCGGAATCAACCGCGTGGTGTACGACATCTCGTCCAAGCCCCCGGCTACCATCGAATGGGAATAGGCACTTGCCGGCAGAGGGCCGTGGCTCTAGTCGGAGCCGTGGTTGTCCTGACTTCCGCCTACGCAGCCACACCGACTTCATTGATTCGCTCCCTGGCCGGAGCCGAGGTGGATTGGTCGGCTGGCACGGTCACGGTCAGCGCAGGAGCTGCGGCCGACATGCGCATGCCGTCGCCCGCGTCGGCGCGGCCAGGTGCAGAACGGCGGGCTCGCTCCGCTGCGGTCGAGAAATTGCGGGCTGCCCTGCGCACGCTGCCCTTGCGCGGAAGCCAAAGGCTGGAAGAGAAACAGGTCGAGGCAGCGCTGGGCCATGCGAGCACGACGCGCATCGAGTACCAGTCGAATGGAGGCGTGGTGTTGTGGGTTGGGGTCAGGTTCACGGATCTCGTAGCAAGTGTCACGGCCACGGCCACGGCCACCCCCTTCGGGGGCTTCGGGACGGACAACCCACCCCATCAGCCCCCGCGCGCTTCGCGCGCGCCCGTCGCGGCCACGGCCTCGACCACGGCCACGGCCACGACCACGGCCACGGTCACGGCCACGGTCACGGGTTCGGTGGTGCTTGCGGTAGGGGCGATGCCCTTGGAGTTGGCGCCTTTGCTGGTGGGCGGAGGAAAAGAGATCGTCTTGGGATATGCGCGCTATCACCAGGGACCCCCGCCCGCAGGTGCGATCAGCGTGGGCCGCGATGACAAAGGGCGGTTGCTCCTTCCCAAGGGATCCGAGTCGGCACTGGATCAGCTCGCCGGCGGGCCGGTTGTGATCTACCTTCAGAAGGCTCTGCCATGACAAAGCCCAGCGTCGCAGCCGCAACCAAGAGAATCGCTTTGGCGATGGCGGTTATTCTCTTGGCCATGCCAGCGGCTGCGCAGCCCGGAGCGCATGTGGTCACCGCCGAGGCGCCCATCGTGAACGGCAACGCGGTTGTGGCCAAGCAGCGCGCCCTGGCCGATGCGTTTCGTCAGGTGGTTGAGCGTGCCTTTTCGGACCTGCTCAAGGAAAGTGGCGGCGAGACGCAGCCTCTGGCGCCCGGGCTGGCGCAGGTCAAGGCATCGTTTGCCAACCGCGGCCAGCGCTTCGTGCGCAGCTATCGCGTGCTCGAGGAGGAAGAAAGCAAGGGCCGCTTGCGTGTGCAGATCGACGCAGATGTGGATACCGCCCTGCTTCGGCGCGAGATGGAGCGCGCCCGGGGAGCCACCGCCGGAGAGTCTGCGACCACGACCGCGCGGCCCACGGGATCCTCGCTCCTGGTGGGCGGCGACTTGTCCGACGAAGCCAGCACCACGGTGGTGAAGGTGCTCGCTGCTGGAGGTGTCCAGGTCCAAGCGGCCGCTGTGCGCGACGAGGCCTCGCTGGTGGCGGCGGCGGGGCGCCAGGCGGCGCAGGCGCTTTGGTTGGCCGCCACCTCGTCCAGCGAGGGGGCGATTCGCGGGGCATCGTCCGTTTCCGTGCGCTGCGAGCTGCGGGCGCGGCTCTTGCCTGCGGGTTTGGGCGCAAGACCCGCTCTTCTCGAGCACACCCAATCAGAGCGGGGATACGCCCGCGACGAGGCCGCCGCACGGCTTGCGTGCTGGCAGCGCGCCGCCGGGGCCTTGGCGAGTCAGCTGTCCAGCTTTTTGCGGCCCGTTCCTGCGGGTGCGCGCTACCTGACCCTGGATCTGGACGTGGTCGAGCCGGCCGCGCTCATGACGCTGCTTCAGGTTGTGAAGCGCCTGGGTGCGGTGAATGCGGCTGAGGTCCGTCACGTGACCACGGGCCGGGCCGAGATACGGGTGTTCACACGCATGAGCGGCCGAGAGATCGAGTCCGCTCTCATTCGCGACATCGCAGGCCGGCTGCGCGTGACCGAAGTGAAACCGCCGGCCGATCGAGTGACTCTCCAGGTTCGTCTGGCACAAGCCGACGAGCCGCTACCGGGCGCAGGGGCCGATCCGCCTGCAACAAAGCCATGAAGTCGTTGTTTCTCGTCCTCTTTGCCGTGTCCCTGTTCGCCGGCTGTGCCTCGCTCAAATCCGAGGGCTCGGTGGTGTTCCGAGTCGAATGCAACGTGCCTGACGCCGCCGTGCTGCTCGACGGCGTGCTCATGGGACGCGCTTCGCAATGGGCAAAGCCGGATCGCTTCATTCGGCCGGGCTTCTACCGGGTCGAGATCCGTCACCCGAACTACTACTCACACTTCGAGGAGATCACCGTGGCCGACGGCGGCTCGGCGCTGGTGAAGGCCGAGCTACATCCACTGCTGGAATAGCTAAGCGAACTCCACCCTGGCCGGAACCTTGTGCGGGGCCAGGTGCTTGGCGCAATGATCGATGAGTTGCTTGGGCGTGCAGGGACCGTCGCGCTGCACCCGGGCGATCACGCGCGAACCGCCGGCATCATCGTACTCCAAGCGAGCCTCAGCGCTCCGCACGTTGGCGAAAGCCTCTAGGCAACCTTCAACCTCGCCCAAAGCCACGCGCCGGCCCTCGACCTTGACCAGGTCATCTTCCCGACCACAAAGGGTCAGCCGGCCCTCCCGATCAAGACTGCCGATGTCCCCGGTTCGCAACCAGCCGTCGCTGTCACCACGACCGATGGGTACCTCGCTGCCGCGCGTGCGCAGCCTGATCGGCGGGACGAAGGTCGCCGACACGCCTGCGCCGCGTACCCAGACCGGCCCGTGCGCGCCAGCGGGCATCTCCGCACCCTGGCGATCGGCTACGCGAATCTGGACGCCCGCGAAAGGCAGGCCAACCGTCGTGGGATTTTTGCCTCCCAGATCAATGGCCACCGGACCTGTCTCCATGGACTGGTAGCAGGAGAGTAGGGGCACCTTGAATCGCACTCGGAAGGCCCGCGCCACGGCTGGGGTGAGCGGCGCGCCCGAGCTGATGCAGCGGATGTTGCGCGATGGGCACGGCTTGGCGGTGGGCATGCGCGCCAGGGCGGCGAACAGCGCGGGCGTGGCAGTTATGACGTCGGCACCCTGCTCGGCCAGCAACTTGGCCAGGCGGGCCACCACCAACTCGTCGTCGAGGACCAACCCGGCGCCTTGGGCCAACGCCACGCAAAGACCGAGATCGAACCCTTGGCTGGTATGGAGTGCGGAGGCCGTGCTCACGCGGGTTGGGGCGTCGATGTCCAGCGTCGAGGCGAGAGAGGCGCCGATGCTTTCCAGCTGGCCGCGTTCGCGCACCACGCCCTTGGGATCGCCGCCGGTGTCCAGGGTAAAGAGCACGACTTCGGGGACCGCGTGCAGCTTCAGCGGCGTGCGCTCAAAGGTGGAACAGGTGAGCAATGTGCCGGAAATGCGGCGCCGGCTTTCGAGTACAACGCGCGGCCGGTCGTGTTTCGGATCCGCCGGCGGCGCGCCTGCAGGGGCGGCAAAGGGAGTCAGGGCGTTGGGCCGGTTGACCAGCGCTCGCAGGTGGGTTGCCGCAAAGATCATGTTGAGGTCTCGTCCACTCAGAGTCGGGTCGAGCGGCACCACGACGGCATCCAGCTTGGACAGGGCGAGGGACAGCACGACGAATTCCGGCACACTGCCCAGCATGAGGCCGACCCAATCGCCGGCCCCGACGCCGAAACCCTTCAGCTCGTTGGCGCGGCGATTGACCCGATGACGTAATCCATGCCACGAGAGGTAGGTGTCCCGGTAGATGAGGGCTTGGCCACCGCCCATAGTCCCCCGCCGCGCGCCTGCGGCGTTGTCAAGCCATTCGTACAGCAACGACATGCATGCACCCAGGACGAAGCAGAGATTAGTGTACTCGTCGCGTCCGTCGGAAACAATGCTTGCAGCGCCGGGTTCATGGTCAGCTCGGCCAGACCACCGCCTTCAAGGTCGGCCACCATGCGGCCACCGCGTGTCGTTGCGGTTTCGAGGGAAGAATTCGTTCGACGTGCAAAGGACGCATGACCACACTGGCCCACATGTAGGGCGGTGTGTCAAGAACCTGACGACATCATGCATCTTTACCAGGTGGCGGTCCTGGCCTAACCTGGGTTTTCACGTGCCACGGGTTCCGCCTAAACCAACCGACCGCCTGGTAGACTCCGATCGCGTTCGGGCGAAAACGGTTGTCACCAGCATCAACAAGATAGCTGAGCAAGCGCCCATCAAGGAGGCGTGCCTGGTGGTCATCTACGGGTCTGATCTGGGCCGCAAGTACAATCTGGAAGCGCCGGCGTTGGTGGTTGGGCGCTCGTCTAAGTCCGACGTTCAGATCGATCAGGAATCGGTGTCGCGCGCGCATTCCAAGATCGTGAACAGCGGACGCGCCATCCGGATTCGCGATCTCGGATCGACCAACGGCACCTACGTCAACGACGAGCTCATCGACGAACGCACGCTGGAGGACGGCGATTTCATCAAGATCGGCCGCACGATTTTCAAGTTCCTTTCCGGCGGCAACATCGAGCGCGCCTACCACGAAGAGATCTACCGACTCACCACCGTCGACGGCCTGACACAGATTTTCAACAAGCGGTATTTCCAGGAATGCATCGAACGCGAAATTGCCCGCGCGCTCCGCTATCGGCGCGAATTGTCCCTGGTCATGTTCGACATCGATCACTTCAAACAGGTCAACGACACCCACGGGCATTTGGCTGGTGATTCGGTGCTCAAGGCGCTGGCAGCGACGGTGAAGAACAAGATCCGGCGTGAGGATCTTTTCGCGCGCTACGGCGGTGAGGAATTTGCCATCGTGCTGCCCGAGATCGACGGGCACAACGCGCATCAGTTTGCCGAGAAGATCCGACGCATCGTCGAGGCCACGGACTTTCGCTTCGAGGGCGTCAAGATGGACGTCACGATTTCTCTAGGCGTCGCGGTTCTGGACCAGCAAACCACCGACGCGGCGGGGCTGATCAAGCACGCAGATGAGCGCCTCTATGAGGCCAAGAACGCGGGCCGCAACTGCGTTCGCGGATAGAAAAGGAGGATTTCACCAGCCTCCGTACAAGATCGACATGATGGCCACGGCGTAGCCCAGCAGGTTGATGAGGAAGGGCGCGTCGCGCAGCATGGAGTCGGTGGGGCTTTCGCTGTCCACCTTGCCCTGGACAATCCAGATGAAGCGCAGCACGCCGAACACCACGAAGGGAACGGTGAGCGCTAGGCGGCGTGTGCCGAAGAAGGTCAGGGCGTGGGGCGACTGGGTGTACAGGACATAGGACAGGATGGTCAGGACCGCCAGCAAGTAGAGCAGCACGCGCAGCACGTTGGGCGGGTAGCGGTCGAGCACCAGACGCTGGTTGCCGCCCTTGCTTCCCGCCACGCGCAGCTCGTGGGCGCGTTTGCCGAAACCCAAGAACGCCGCCAGCAGCAGGGTACACAGCAACACCCAGCCCGAGGGGTCCACCGCAATGGCACAGGCGCCACCCAGCACACGCAGGAGAAAACCCGTGCTGATGCACGCCACGTCCACGAATGGCACGTGCTTCAGCCAGAAGGAGTAGGCGACGTTCTGCGCAAGATAGCCAGCCGCAATGGCCGCCAGTAGGGGGGCAATCAGGTAGCTTCCGCCCAAACCGACCAGCGCCAGAATCGCCGCGAGCGCCCGGGCGTGCCTCACTGACAGGGCGCCCGAGGCGATGGGACGCAGGCGCTTCAAGGGATGGGCGCGGTCCTTGTCCACGTCGACGATATCGTTGAACACGTACACCGCGCTCGACAACAGACAGAAGCAGGCCACGGCCAGAACCGCCGAAAACACGGCGTGCGGGTCGTCGACCCGGCGGGCGAACACCAACGGCCCCAGCACGAAGAGGTTCTTGACCCACTGATGAAAGCGGAGGGATTTGAGTACGGCGAGGACCATGGGGTAGGGGGGGAGCGAAGTGTAGCGCGAACCGATCGAAGGTCTATGCTCNNGACACCGATCACAGCCCCGACGGCCCGAAGCCGTCTGCCCTGGCCGGCCTGACCGACGAGGTGTTGGTGGGGCGCGCCCGCAGCAAGGACGTCGCGGCTTTCGAGGAACTGCTGGGGCGCTACGAAGACAAGCTCTACCGCTTGGCCATGCGCTTCGTGCGCAACGAGAACGACGCACAGGAAATCCTGCAGGACGTGTTTCTCTCGGCGTGGCGCAACCTGCCGGGCTTCGAGGGTCGGGCGCAGTTCGGTAGCTGGATGTATCGCGTGACCGTGAATGCGGCGCTCATGTTTTTGCGCGCGCGCAACCGACATCCCGAGGTCATGCTGGACGACATCGAACCCGGTACCTTGCACAAGGTGGCGGAACAGTCGGTGCACGGCTCGTCGGAGGATTGGTCGCAACGGCCGGACGAGCAGTTCCAGTCCGAGGAGTTGCGGCGCCACATTCAGACGGCGGTGGACGCTTTGCCCGACGGGCTGCGCACGGTCTTTCTGGTGCGCGACGTGGAGGGTCTTTCTACCGAGGAGACGGCCGAGCTGCTCGGCCTGTCGCTGCCCGCGGTCAAGACACGCCTGCACCGCGCCCGCCTGGCCTTGCGTGAGGCCATCGGGCAGTACTTCGCGCCGTAGAGCCGCGCAAGGCCGTGATGAAGATGACTTTTGTCTGGCGGTCGGCTTGCGCCGTGGCCGTGCTTGTCGCCGGGCAGACTCTAGTGGCGGAGCGCGGGGCGCGCGCTGACGCCTACCAAGATCGATTCGAGGCTGAACGCGCGGCCCTGCTGGCCCGCCGAGCGACGCCTGAGGCGGTGGCGCCGTTGGCTGCGCTCGTGCGCATGGACGCGATGTTGAGTCCAGGGCGCCTGGCAGCCGTGCTGCGCGAGTTTGTCGAGAGAAAGGACGCTGCCGGAGTGGATCCTCTGGTGGCAGCCCAGGCATCCTATTTCCTTTCCCGCGAAGAAGACCATGCCGGCCAGCACGAGCAGGCGGACGCGCGCCGGCGCGGCTTGGGTTTGCTGCGCGACTTCTGGGTGCTGGGGCCTTTCGATGCCCAGGGGCGCAGCGGACTGGAGCGCATCTATCCGGCCGAGTTGGCTTTCCCCGATCCGCGCGGCAGTCAGTGCTATCCGGGCAAGACCCACGAAGTCTGCTGGCGTCGGGCACCCGCCGAAGTCGTACGCCAGGGAGCGCTGGTGCTCGGCGCACTCTTGCGTCCGGACAACGATGCCGTCGCGTATGCGCTCGCGTATGTGCACAGCGATCAAGCGCGCTGGGCGGCTTTGCACCTGGGATCGCCGGGACCAATCAAGGCATGGCTCAACGGTCGCCCGGTGATGAGTCGGGATGTGGTGCGGCCGGCTGCGCTCGATCAGGATTCGGCGGCCCTCTGGCTTCCGCGCGGTAAGAGTGTGCTGCTGGTGAAGACGGTCGTGACCACGGGCACTTGGCAGATGTTCGTGCATTTGACCGACCCGCAGGGGGGGCCTCTGCCTGGGGTGACCGCAAACGCAGAGAAGCCAACCACCGGCTTGTGGACATCTGCCCCAGCGTCGCCCCTACCGGCCATGCGCGACCTCAAGGAGATTTTGCGCCGCCGCGCCGAGCACGCCCCGGCCGCAGAGGCGGCTTCGCGCTGGCTGGACTTCGCGCGCACGTTGGATCTCCTGCGCAGCGAAGACAACGAGAGCAAGGCAGCCGAGGAGGCGGCGGCTAGGGCGGCGAGCGCGGAGTCGGCCTCTCCGGCGACGCGCTTCGCGGCGCTGGTGCTGTTGGGTCAGGTCGCCCGTGAGGAGGACGACGCGCGACAAGCATGGGAGCGAGCGTTGGTGCTGGCGCCCGGGCCGAGCGAGCGGGCGTTGCTATTGGCCGAACTTGGAGATCTGGCGCAACGACAACGTCGTCCCGAGGCCGCGCTCCGGCGCTGGCAGGAAGCGGCCGCGGCCGACCCGACCTCGGTTCGGGCCCAACTCGATTTGGCGGGTGCGGAGCGGGAAACCGGCCTCTGCTCGGCAGCCTTGCTTCGCCTCGACGCGCTTCCGGCCGTGGCCAGAAGTGTTCCGGCGGTGATCGAGGCGCATGCACGCACACTTGAGACCCTGGGGCGCTTGGCTGCCGCCGAGGCGGATTGGCGGCATCTGTGGGACGCGCGGCGCTCCGATGCGGAAATCCTGCGCGACTTGGCCGGAGCCGCGCGCCGTCGCGGGGATGAGAGCCAGGCGGCACTACGCTACGGTGAAGCGGCGGGTTGGCGGCCCGACCTGCATTTTCTGACCATCGAGCAGGCCCATATGCTCGAAGGAGCGGGGCAGGGCAGCGAGGCCGAGGCGGTGCTGCGCAGGGCGTTGCTGCGTTTGCCCGACGAGCCTCGGCTGCACGAAGAGTTGGGTCGCCTGCTGGCGCGGCTGGGGCGTCCCCAGGAAGCGGCGGCTAGCCTGCGCCAATCGTTGCGACTCCGACCGCAGCAGCCGGCGCTGCGGCGCTACGCTGAGTCGTTGGCGGCGGCTTCCGATGGGGAGCGCCGTCCCGCTGGCGTCGAGGAACTGGCGCGGACTTTTGCCGCCGCCGGCGCGACGCTGAGCCGGGCCGCGCTGCTTG
>PMBY01000418.1 GCA_003153875.1 Myxococcales bacterium
GTCATGGCGTCTGGCTCCGGCTTGGATCCGCACATCACGCTGAAAAATGCCCTCTTCCAGCTCGACCGGGTCGCGGCGGCGTGGGCGAAGAACGCGAATCGTAATGAGGCCGACACGCGCAAGGAAATCGAGGAAGTGCTGCAAGAAAACGCGACGGCCCCGCTCGGTGGTCTGGTGGGCGAGAAGATGGTCAACGTCCTGGAAGTGAACCTCGAGTTGCGGCGGCGCTACGGCGGGGCGTAAACAAAATAGGCACGTCGGCGGCGGCCACACGCCCGACCCTATCGCAGCCTCGACTATCCTCTGCTTGTATTGGTTGGGCATTCGCAAACAAGGAGAAAGAGATGCGCAATCTGCTCGCTTCGGTCTTTATGGTCTCAATTGGGTTGAGTCCGCTGGTGGCGTTCGGCCAGGCAGCGACGCCGTCCGATGCGCCGGCCACAGCGCCTGCCCAGCCCGCGCCTGCGCCGGTTACACCTGCAGAGGTGACCCCAGTAGTCGCCGCGGCTCCTGCAGCGCCTGCTGCTCCGGCAACCCCGGCTGCGCCTCCGCCGGTCGCATTCACTTGGGAAGCCCTGGTGGACGCCTACTACATGTACAATTTCACCGGGAAGCCGTCACTTCAGGGCCCAGTGGCGCCCCGTCAGTTCGACGTGGCGTCCAACAGCTTCTCGCTTAACTACGCCAAGCTGGGCGTAGGAGCGGACACGGAGTATGTCGCCTTTCGCATGGACCTGGGCGCCGGTCACACGGCCGCCATCATCAACGGGTCCAGCGCCACGACCAGTGCGGCTGGTAACCCCCTGACGGCCAGTCAGTACGGCCATGACTTCCTCGTGCAACAGGCNNTCGAGGCCAACAAGAACTGGCTCTACAGCCGTTCGATGCTGTTCTACGGAGTTCCTCTGATCCACACGGGTTTGCGGATCAATGTAACCGCGACTCCCTCTCTCAAGTTGCAGGCCAGCGTGGTCAACGGCTGGAACAATGATCCTGACAACAACATCGGCAAGACCTTTGGTGCCAACGCAACCTTTGCCCCGCCGGATTCCGGCCTGAATGCGTCGCTGACCACCTACATCGGCAAGGAAGGGCCCGTGCCAGCCGTGGCAGGCACCGTGTCAGGCGGCGACGTCACGGTTCTGATTGACGGCGTAGTCACCAAGGATATTGGCCAGGCATCAGTTGGCTTGAACATCGACTACCTGAAGGCAGGCACGCCGTACTGGATCGGCGCAGCGGCCATGGGGAAGTACGCTTTCACCGACCTGTTCAACGTTGCCGCGCGATTCGAGTTGGTTTCGAGCAAGACCGGCGGCTACACTTCGGCGTTCCCCACCCCGACGCCCCCGCCGGTCACTACACCGCCCGCCCCGCCGGCCGCAGACCCAAGAGGAGACGATGTGTTTCTCTACGAAGGCACCCTTATGGGCGGGTTGACCGTGGCGAAGCACTTCGAACTTCGGCTTGAACTGCGCGGGGATTTTGCCAACAAAGACATCTTCCAAAAAGGTGCCGCGACCCCGACCGACGTGGTCTACAACCGCAAGAATCAGTTTACAGGATTGCTTGCCTTCCTGGCCTACTTCTAGTCGGTGTTCATCCGGGGCGGGCGGAGAGTGTTCCCTCCCAATTCTCCCCACCCGTATGGGTCCCGCAAGGGCGCAAGGGCGGTGCCAGAGTCTTGCAGGGAGTTCTCGCGAACGTCACTGGCAGCGGCCGGAGGCATCGATGCAGGGGTTGGCAAGGCACGAAAACCATGAGTGGGAGCTCCGGGTGAAAGCTTCGCAGGGTCGGCGATGACGTGACGCGAGCCCCGGCTTGCCGAGTTTCGATGGGTCAGCCGAGTTCCGGCAGACTCCTCCCTTCACTGGGTCTTCAGGTGACTTCGCAGATTCGCAGTGGAAGCTGTCTCCGCTCAGGCCGGGGCGTTGAAAGGCAATGCGGGCGGGAAAGACCACAAGGGGAACATCTCCGCGAACGCGGCCGCACGNNCGCGTGGACAAAAGGAGCCGGGCTGCGATCCGTAGTTGCCGGTCGTGAATGTGGATCCTGCTTGAGAATCGCAGTCACACCCATCGGTGTGCGTCCTTTGGCCAGATTCATCGCCTTGGCCTGCTCTTCGATCTCCTTCACGATGCGCCGAATCTCGGCTTGATGCTGGCTCCTGGTCAGATGCTGCAAGCATGGCAGCGGGGTCAACTTTACGTCGTATGTGGTGGCGAACTGCATGGCCAGGACAGACTCGCCCCGTTGCCTGGCTCTGTACTCGACTCCGCGGTCGAACCAAGTTCCGCGTAGCAGTTCACCCCTGCCCAGGGCAGCGATGCAGTTCGCGCCTGGCCAAGCGCCCGGGCCGCCGTCCACCAGCCCTTCCTTCGCGCCGTTGGCCAGCACGTAGCGAAGACGCGCCAAGGCCGCTTGGTCGTCGGCAATGACGATGGAACGGTACCGTCGCGACCACAGCCGTTCCGTCCACTGGTGCAGCCGCCCAGCTTCCTTGGCGATGTTGGTATTCACGAACTGCATGAACCTGGCGAGTTGCTCGGCGCAGTGTCTTGCCCTGGGACAAACTGCAACTCGAACTCGGCTACGATCTATTGCTGCCGTCCCAGGACCCCGTGGTCTTTCTCCTCAACGCCAAGCTGGGCACGCCCGAGAACACCTTCTTCAAAGGGTCGCCATCTCTGGCCGCGGGGATCTTCGGCGTGGGCCTCAAGGGAACCACCGCCGCGGCGCCGGGAACGGATTTCGATGTCGTCTACGGACAGGTTCAGAAGAATCTGCCCTGGGGCGGGTTCGTCTCTGCGGGTGGCTACTACGGCGCGGGTGCGGGCACCCTGTGGAAGGGCGGCGACGGCGTCGAACACCGCGCCGGCTTCATCGGGGCGGTTGCCGGCCCGGACATCAACGTCAATCTTCCGGGACTGAAGAAGCTGATAGTCGTGGCCGACGTACAGACCGGCAAGAACCTCTATGGTGCCGCGGGGGGAGGCGTGTCGTTCTACTTCAACGACAACATCGCCGTGTTGACCGGTCCGGTGTATTTCCTCGACCGCGCTTCCCAGCCCGGAAGCGCTAACTGGATGTGGACCGTCCAACNNCCACCAGCCCCTACGACCACATCTCCGCTGCCGGCCGGACCAGCATCTGAGGCGGCTGCGGTGCCTCCTGCGGCCCCAGAACCAGTTGCACCCTCGCCCACCCCCGCCACCATCCCTGGGACGTAGGGCACCGAACGCGTCTGTTGCCGATCCGACGGGGCCATGCATTTTGCAAGATCCGCAGCCCAGCGGCTCCAGAACTACGGCCACTTGGGCCTGGCACGGCCGGTGCGTTGCTTGTGCTCACTAGGCCCCCCGCACTGAAAGCCAGCCCCGGTCAGACCCTCGATGGCCGATTCCTGCTCGGCGAGGAGATCGGACACGGGGGAATGAGAACCTGATGGCCGACCGATCATTGCCAAAAACACGTCGAAGACGAACAACGCGATGGCAGCGTCATTGAAGAGCCCGGCCTGTGGCAGGTCCGGCCAGAGTTGGTTCACAGCCCAAGAGAAGAACGCGATCGCCAACAGGATTGCCTTGGCGAGATCCTTTGGTTCGGGGCGGCGAACAACGATTTGGTGGGCGAGGTAAGCAAATGCGATCAAGCCGAGCGGGAAAGCGCCGAGAAGGTCGTGAGCGTGCGGGGGGAAGAGCGCGGGAGCGAAGTTCCAGGCCGCAAGCGCTCCGACGGACGCCAGCGCGATCACACCGAGTACCATCGGGACGTACCGGGGAAACCGGCGAAGATAGGGCACCATGAAGGCCGATGCTACGAACGCGCTCCGCTGGTTGCAATTGTAACTCGCAATACGCGGGCCGAAAGAGAATTGCAACCAGCAGGCTTCCCGTGTCACATGGCACGGCTGCTGCACATTTGAGGAGGCGAAGATGATGACCTTGTGTCACGGAAGTAGGGAAGAATGGGGGCCGCGCCCTAGCCCACGGAATCAGAAGAAGCTCATGACCAGATTGGCGCCCAGCGAATTCCAGTCGGCTCCTGGCAGGTGAAGCCAGGTACCGGCCAGTTCCACGCCCAGCGCGAAGTCTGCCGTCTGCAGCAGCTCCACGCCCAGGCCAGCTCCCAGCGCTCCATGCAGGCCACCGGTGAGTCCCCTGACCCCTCGGGCGTTAAGCGGATCAGCGCCGGAATCAATTGGCCACTCGTGATTCGAGGACACAGGCCTTCGATGGGTCACCCCTCTCCCTTTCGGGAGAGGGGCCTGGGGGTGAGGGCGAAACTTCCTGTGAGCCGGACGCTGAAGTCACCAATGTGTCGTGATTGCACCCGCGGCAACATTCGACGTGCAAATGCAGTACCCTCACCC
>PMBY01000324.1:0-5949 GCA_003153875.1 Myxococcales bacterium
CCTACATATATTCGCTGGCCGGGGCCGTCACCCAGCGGGCAGGAACCATCATGCGCCCGTTGGTCATGGATTTCCGCAGCGACACCACCGCGCGCACGATCGTGGACCAGTACATGTTCGGTCCCGCGTTCCTGGTTGCGCCGGTCACCACCTACCAGGCCGCCAATCGTTCCGTGTATCTGCCCAGCACCCCGGGCGGCTGGTACCTGTTCTGGACAGGTGCGGCCGCAGCGGGCGGAGCCAGCGTCTCCGCCCCCGCCCCATTCGATGCCATGCCGGTCTACGTGCGCGCCGGCTCAATCGTCCCGCTGGGCCCGGACCTGCAGTACACCAACGAAAAGCCCGCGGATCCCATTACCTTGTATGTCTATGCCGGGGCTGACGGGGCTTTCACCCTCTACGAGGATCAGGGGACGACCTACGACTACGAAACCTCGGCCTTCTCCCAGATAGCGCTCAAGTGGACCGATGCCACAAAGACGCTCAGCATCGGCGCCCGCGCCGGCTCGTTCACCGGAATGCTCGCTTCGCGCACCTTCCAGGTTGTTCGCATCGCCTCGGGAAAGGCGGTCGGCTATCCCTCGACTGCCGCGCCTGACAAGACCGTGACCTACACCGGCGCCGCAGTGGACGTCACGCTTAACTGAAAGGGGGAGGCTGGACGCTGGAGGCCTAAGGGCGGAGGCGCCATCACCGGTGCGCGTCTCCACGCCGTGCGAGGTAGTATGCATCCCTCGCCTTGGCCACCAGTGATTTCCATGCTGCAGATCCCAGTCTCGCCGGTCGCGTGATCGGTGGATGCAGGCTGCTGCATTTGCTGGGCGTCGGGGGTATGGGCGCGGTTTGGAAAGCTCATCACCTGGCGCTCGACATTCCCGTCGCGCTCAAGCTGATGTTGCCGCTAGAGGCGCTGGGGCCGAATGCGGGCGAGCGCTTGCTGCGCGAGGCCCGGGCCGCGGCCAAGCTGCGCCATCCCAACATCGTGGGCGTGTTCAATGTGGGCGAGGACGCGGGCGTGCATTTCCTGGTGATGGAATTCGTCGAAGGCCAGAGCTTGCAAAAACTGTTGGACGAACGGGGCGCCCTGTCGCTCGCCCACGCGCTCACCATCACCGCGCAGCTCCTCGACGCGTTGGAGTTGACCTTCGCTCATCGAATCGTGCATCGGGATATCAAGCCCGACAACATCCTGATCGACAGGCAGGGCGTTGCCAAACTGGCGGACCTGGGCTTGGCCAAGCAGCTCGGCAGCGAACTGAATCTGACCCAGACCGGGATGGTGATGGGCAGTCCCTTTTACATCGCGCCCGAGCAGGCCAGCGACACCAAGAACGCCGGCCCTCTGGTCGACATCTATTCCTTGGGATGCGTACTGTTCCACATGGTGGCGGGCGCGCCGCCCTTCGCTGGAACCACCCACCTTGAGGTCATCCTCAAACACGTTCGCGACCCCATTCCCAATCTGTCGCAGACGGCGCCTGGCACGCCAGCGTGGCTCGACCCCATTGTCGCCAAGATGATGGCCAAGGAGCCCAAAGACCGCTTTCAAACCCCGTCTGAGATTCGGCAGGCCCTGCAGCCACTGTTGCCACCCGGGACTGCTCGCCAAAGCCAACCACCCGGCCGCAACCGGCGCGTGGTGCTTCTGTTGAAGTTCATTGGGCCAGGCCTGCTGCTGGTCGGTCTGGGCACGTCACTCTACTGGTGCAGTCGCCACAAACCGACGCCGGTGACGACTCCCGCAGCGACTGCAAGCGCGGTGGTGCAGGAGAATCCGGTTGCGACCAAGGCCGCGCGGCCAGAACCCGTTGCCGCCAAGCCGCAACACCGGCCGCGCAGGACTTCGGTGGAGTCCTCAGCCCCATGGGCGCCTCGCGAGTCGTCCCGCGTGCGCGGCAGCCTGTCGGACGCACTGGAAGCGAGAGACACCGAACGCCTGCGTGCTCTTCTCGACCGCGGAGCGCAACCGAACGTAGCGGACGGTCAACTCTCGCCGCTGCACGAAGCGGTCCGCCTGAGCGAGGCCAGCTTCGTGCGCATGCTCCTGGAAAAAGGCGCGAATCCCAACGCGCGCGATTCCGCGGGAGAAACACCCTTGCATGAGGCCTTGCGCCGTCGGGACCACGAGGTGGTGGGCGCGCTGTTAGATTTTGGTGCCAACCCCAACCTCCCTGATCGCGCGGGCCTGACACCCCTACAGGCGGCGGGCAACGACCGCCATCTTGTGCGCAGGTTGCTGGAAAAGGGCGCGCACTGATGCGCGGCTATCGTTTCGGACCCCGCGACCTGTCGCGTCCACGCAACAAACTGGCGAGCGTTTCTTTGGTCAGAAGATCAATGTCGCGCGCCCGTTCCAAGAATGGTCGCACGTCGGCGCGCGCGCGATCCCAGTCGAGCTTCTTCAGATGCCGATGGATCTCGCCGTGCCAGTTTGACGTTGTCATGACCGCGCCTTTCCAGCCGGTCTGCGCCAGAGCGGCGTTAAGCAATGACAGATTGGGCGCGGGCCAGGTGCGGTCCGCGAGATACCAGACGAGGTCGTAGAGGTCGCGGCCTTTGGTCCACGGGCGGTTGAGGATGGCGTGCAACTTCCCCGCGAAGAGGGAGGCCTTGTCATAGTGGGAGAGGTTGAGAGTCACGTGTCGCCGGACGACGGAGGTCTCGCTGCGGGCTCCTGGCGGCGGATTCTTGTCCAATTCCACCTTGATCGACAGGTTCTGGGACGCGCACGGCGACAGATCGAGTTCGTGCGGAAGTCCGGAAAATCGCACCCACGCTGCGGCCACTGTCTTGTGTTCGCTGACTTTGATCTCGGCTCGGTAGCCTTCTCGCAGAAACGCTCGCTTCACCTCCTTCAACGCCGACGTGAACCCGGCCTCAGCTTCCGGCGTGACCAGGGAAAAGTCGAGATCCTCCGAAAACCTGGGAATGGAGAAGAGGAAGCGCAACGCCGTGCCACCCACGAAAGCCCAGCGAAGGAACACACCCTCGTCTTGCAGCGATTCGAGGACACGCGCCTGAAGGTACTCCCGCACCAAACAGGCCCGGGCGAGGTCATTGTCTGCCTGAGCGGCCAGTTGTCGCAGATACTCCTTCACAGCGCGACTCCTTTCTCCGCCGCGAGCAGGGGACGCACGAGCCGGGCCGCCCGGACCAGTTTGGGCTTGCCGCTTCGTTGCGCCAGTTGATCGAGCGTTGACAAGCTGATGGACGCCGGATTCTGCAAGCGAAGTTCCTGAAGAAAACCGCTGGAATCAGAACCCGGCGTGAGGTGCACCAGGTCGAGCAGTGCTTTCTCCGGCGAAGCCACGAAGGCGAACTGCCGGGAAGCGATCTCCACGCGTGAGTAGCCGAAAAGGAGCGTCCCGGCGAGGTGGTTGAACTGGAAGGCACCCAAGGGAGTGCGAACCGTCCCCGGGCGCCCCGGCCCGACGCTGGTCACCATCGGCACATGCTCGGGGATGACTCCGTGATAGGCCAGGGCCGACTGCAGGCTGACGTAGGATCCTCGCCGCAGCCGGTTGGCGATCAGGAAAGGGTGCGGCTCCACCTTGCGCCAGGTGGGCGACAAGGCATAGAGCCCGCGCCGGAGTTGAAGCAGCCGTCCGGTCTTCACCCAGCGGGACAACTGCAGGCGCACCAGTGCGGCTGATACGTCCCCGGCCAATAACAGCGCCGAAGAGAAAAGCGCCTCGTCGGCCACCAAGGCCAGGAGCGCTTGCCATTTCATGGCATGTACATAACATAAGAGATAAGTTAGTGCAACGAAATGCCAACTGGCCGGTCGCGGATGGCGGTCGCGGACGGCGGTGCCAGGCACGAGGCATTCAGGTCGTCCCTGGGGATTGCTCTTCCTGCCGCCCCCGAGTCTCGATCCCGACAGCCTCGGCCGCGTGGTATTTTGCCGCCTGGAAGCCCACCCGATGAACCCTCCATTGTCATGGTCGGAAGGCAAACAGCGCACGGCGGTGGTGGCGGTCGTGCTGGGGCTGCTGATCTGGGTGGACTTGTTGCTGATGAGGGCGCTCCACGTGGACGGGGGTGCCGACANNAAGCTGATCCATTGGCTGGTTCCCAGTCTTGCTCCCCTGGAAATCGCCGAGTGGGGGAGTCGTCTGTGCGGCCTGTTCAGCATCCCGGCCAGCTACTGGGCCTGTCGCCAGTTTCTCGATGAACCCCAGGGCATTTTCCGCCCGCTGCTGGCTGCGACCTTGGCAGCCCTACACCCCATGCTGGTCAAGTACGGCTCCGACGGCCAGTCTCACGCCGCCGAGGCCCTCTGCACCTTTCTGCTCTTCGGCGCCANNCCGATGTTGCTCTGGGTGTTCTGGCGGCGACCGTGGAAAGAGTGGCTGCTGGCACTCTTCGTGGGCGCGCTCGCGCTGTCACTCTGGGCGGTGCCCTTGGTCACATTTTCCGGCGGTTGGACTCTCTACCGTCGCGCCACGGCCGCGCTGCTGACGGACTTCTACGGTGCGACCGACAGCGTGTTCGGCGCGCGCGCGACCTGGAAGACGGTCCTCACCAACGTGAACATCGCCTTGGTGAGCGCCACCATCGCAGCCATCCCGCTGGTCGCCTGGTCGAGGGGCCGGGGGACCTGGCGCTGGACCATGTGGGCGACGGTGGCTATCAATGTCGTGTTCTACGCGGTCTTCTACTGTGCCGAAACCGGCTACCTGATCGCGGTGGCCGCTTTGTCCTGCTTGGCCCCTGCCTCCTGGCCGCCCACCCTCGGTCGACTTCTGCGTGGCCGCTTTGTTCTGGCCGTCACGCTCTGCCCTTTGTTCTTGTTTCTGGCTCCGCCATCCCTACCGCTGGTCGTCTTCTCTCGGATCGATCTCCCCACCTTTTCTCAGGCGGTTGCCAGGGAATCATTTCAGAAGGCCTATCGCCGGCTCGTATGCGAGGCGGCCGCCGGCAAATCGAGTCTGGCCTTGTCGAACGACCCGCACATGGGCGCTCACCGTGGCGTGCCGTTGCAGTGCCCCAACGTCCTGTTCGCGAGCTGGCTCGGCTCGGTGGACGTCACCCCGTCGCTTGACAGCCTGATCATCGCCAGCGCACGAGGCATGGTCGCGTTGCCCACCGGGATTCCCCTCGAGGCCGGTCCGCCCGTCGAGTACCGCGTGCCGGTTCCAGTCGAACGGGTGTTGCTTGCACCCGACGCGACGGCTGGGTTCGTCGACCAGATCGGTCGGCAGGCCCTGTGCCCACGCCTGGTCGAGGCCGAGCGCGCCCTCGGTGATGATCGCGTCTTGGTCTGGCCAGCCCGCTGCTTTCCCAGGCTGCAGGTTGGGAACAACGTGTTGCGCCTGACCACATGGCTCCCCGCGCCCCCCTGAGGGCCTTCCAAAGCGGAAACTATTTGAGCTCAATTCGCCCCTGCCTCCCACTTTACTGGTGCGGCTGCACACGCGCTGACGCTATGCTCGCGAACAGCACAATTCCGCGACGGAGGTACTCCATGCGAACTCGAAGAACTGCGAACCAAGGTCGGTCCACGAAGATCGGTACGCGTGTCTTGCTTCTTTTCTCGACAGGCGTGGCCTGCCTTGGCATCAGCACGCCAGCGAGGGCCGCCGTCACCCTGGCCAGCCTTTTTAGTGATCACATGGTGGTGCAGCGCGAAATGGAGGTGCCGGTGTGGGGCACGGACACCGCCAATCAAAGCATCACTGTGAAGCTCGGCACGCAGACGGCGACGGGCACGGCCGGAGCAGACGGGAAGTTTACCGTACGCCTGCCTGCCCAAGATGCCGGGGGACCCTTCTCCATGACGGTGACCGGTTCCTCAACCGTCACGGTGGCGGATGTCTATGTTGGGGAAGTCTGGCTCGGCTCAGGACAGTCCAACATGGGCTACACAATGCAGTGTGGGTACGCGGGCTGCGCAATGAAAGACGCAGCGACAGAAATCGCCGCCGCCAACTACCCACTCATCCGCAC
>PMBY01000324.1:5984-6160 GCA_003153875.1 Myxococcales bacterium
AATCTGAACGGTGTGGCCATTGGCCTGATTCACAGTTCGTCTGGTGGCAGCTGCCTGCAGTGCTGGATGTCAAAAGAGTCCATTCAGGCCATCCCTTCGGTGACCACCCTGCTGGCTCAGTTCGAGGCGAATCCCAATTACACCAACGTCCACAATCCATACATTTGCTACAACGG
>PMBY01000359.1 GCA_003153875.1 Myxococcales bacterium
GTCGAGGCCGAGTTGGACGGCTGGCTTTTCAGGATCCCGGGCAACCAATACGAGGTGAATCGACGTGGCTGCTAGCAAGAAAGTCAAGTCAGGCACCGACGGGCCAGCCACGAACAAGGCCAAGCCGTCCAAGACCAAGAAACCCACCGCAAAGGCCGCCGCCAAGCCGACCGCGAAGAAGCGCGTCGGCGGCAGCGGCACGCTGGTGATCGTCGAGTCGCCCGCCAAGGCCGCAACCATCAAGAAGTACCTAGGTGCAGGCTACGTGGTCAAGGCATCGGTGGGGCACGTCAAGGATTTGCCCAAGGCCAGCATGGGCATAGACGTCAAGCACGACTTCCAGCCCGAGTACGTGGTCATCGAGGGCAAGAAGAAGGTGATCGCGGACATCAAGGCCGCGGCCAAGAGGGCGGAGAAGGTTCTGCTGGCGCCTGACCCCGACCGCGAGGGCGAGGCCATTGCCTGGCACATCGCCGAGGAGATTCGACCCGCCAACCCGAACATTCAACGCGTGCTCTTCAACGAGATCACGAAAAAGGCCGTCAACGAGGCCATTCTGCATCCGCTCGAACTCGACATGCACAAGTTCGAGTCGCAACAGGCGCGGCGCGTGCTCGACCGTCTGGTGGGCTACGAGATCAGCCCCGTGCTGTGGTCCAAGGTGCGGCGAGGTCTGTCGGCGGGCCGGGTGCAATCGGTGGCCGTGCGTCTGGTGGTGGATCGCGAGGCCGAGATCAAGGCCTTCCGTCCCGAGGAGTACTGGACCATTGAGGCACAGGTGGAAGGCAGCGCACCGCCCCCCTTTGCCGCGCGCGTGGTCCGGCTGCAGGGCGAGAAGGCCGTACTCTCGCACGAAGGTCAGGCCAGCGAGGTTGTGTCTCTGCTGTCGCAGGCCGCCCTGCGGGTCGCCGCGGTTGAGCGCAAAGAGCGCCGCAAGAATCCGCCCCCGCCTTTCATCACCTCGCGTCTGCAGCAGGAAGCGTCCAGCAAACTGCGCTTCTCCCCCAAGCGCACCATGGGTCTGGCCCAGCGCCTGTACGAGGGCGTCGAGCTGGGCGACGAAGGCCCCACCGGTCTCATCACATACATGCGCACCGATTCCACCCGGCTGTCCGAGGACGCGGTCAGGGATGTGCGCGCGTGGATCGTGGATCGCCATGGCGCAGCCTCTTGCCCTGCCGAACCCAACGTCTTTAAGAGCAAGAAATCAGCCCAGGACGCACATGAGGCTATCCGGCCCACCTCGACGCAGTACGATCCGGAAACCGTGCGGCGTCTGCTGGCCAAGACCCCGAGCGAGCGGGGCGCGCGCGAAACCGAGGATTTGATCAAGCTCTACACCCTCATCTGGAACCGCTTCGTGGCTTGCCAGATGGCGCCCGCGGTGTTCGACCAGACTGCCATCGAGATCGACGCGGGCCAGGTCGGCTTGCGGGCCACGGGCCAGGTCATGCGCTTTGCCGGCTACCTCGCCATCTACGCCGAGGCGGAGGAAGGAGCCAGCCCGGACGAAGAAAACGCCGGCAGCTTGCCTGACGTCCACGAGGGCGAAATCCTGCGTCTGCTTGGCTGTCAGCCCGAGCAGCACTTTACGCAACCGCCGCCGCGCTACTCGGAGGCGACCCTGGTGCGCGAGCTGGAGGAGAAGGGCATTGGTCGGCCGTCGACCTACGCCACCATCTTGTCCACGGTTCAAGATCGCGGCTACGTGGAAAAGAAGGAAGGCCGTCTCGGTCCCACCGAGTTGGGCGTGGTGGTCAACGGCCTTCTGGTCAAGAGTTTCCCCGAGATCGTGAGCAGCGATTTCACCGCGCAGATGGAGGAGCAGCTCGACCAGGTGGAGGAAGGCGTGGTGGACTGGGTCAAGCTGCTACGCGACTTCTACGGACCGTTCGAGAAGGACTTGGCGCGCGCCAAGGTGGAGATGCGCGACCTCAAGCGCGAAGAAGAGCCCACCGAAGAGGTGTGCGAGAAATGCGGCAAGCCCATGGTGATCAAGTGGGGCCGCAACGGCTACTTTCTGGCCTGCTCCGGATATCCCGAGTGTCGCAACACCAAGGAATACACGCGCAACGCGGACGGCACCCTGACGGTTCAACCCACCACGCGACCGTCGGACCAGGTCTGCCCGACCTGCGGCTCGCCCATGGTGATCCGGCGCGGGCGCTTCGGCGAATTCCTGGCCTGCTCGCGCTACCCAGACTGCAAGACCACCAGCCCAATCTCCCTGGGCGTCGCTTGCCCGCGTCCCGGGTGCGGCGGGTACCTGACCGAGAAGCGTTCGCGGCGGGGCAAGATCTTCTTTGGCTGTTCCAACTACTCCAAGACCAAGTGCGACTTCGTGTCGTGGGATCGCCCGCTGCCCCAGCGTTGCCCGCAGTGTGACGCCGCCTTCGTGGTGCAGAAGGTGTCGCGCGCGGGCGTGCGCCTGCGCTGCCTGGCCGAGGGCTGCGGCTGGACGATCGAGCCCGACGCCGACGCCGATGGTTCGGCCGCGCCCGACGCCAAGGCGTCGTAGCACGGTCTCGCAAAGACAGGGGTGTGGTGCCTACCTGGAGCGGAAGCTACTGGGGCGGAGGCAACGTCAACGTGTAGGGCTGGCAGACCGACCTCTTGATGGTGGAGCCAGTGAGCGTGAGCTGGTAGTTCGAGTCGATGGGGTGTCGGTTAGTGAAGAAGAAGGCAATTTCATAGACCTTGCCATTCTCCAGGTTGAGGTTGGCAAACCGGCTGCGGTAGTCATCCGGCGAGACGGGAGCCGGGACGGGCGTCGTGCTGTTTGTGGGCGTGCACCCTGCGGTTACGTAGCCGACCTGGGTGGTGGTGATATTCCCGGTGGCGTCGAGACAGCCGCCTTCGGTGATGCTCGCTTGGCTCGCACCTGGACCACCCTTGACCACCACCTTGCCCGGCAGCTGTGCGTGAATGCCCCCAAGGTCGAGAGCCAGGATGCCGTTGATGAAGACGAATAGATCGTCGTCGCCAAGAAACTGCAAGGTGAGGCCGGCCGCACTGTCGTAGACGAACGTGTGGCGCGCCTCTGTGGTGAAGTAGTAGTCGTGCTTGAAGCCGAAAGTGTTTGTGACCCAGCAGCCAGCGGTGATTGCCCCGCCCGGCCCGCAGTCCCCCGCGACGATGCGTGGCGGGAAGAAATACTGGTCGCCAGCGCAGGTGGCCCAGATGGGAGTTCCATTGCCGTGGTTCCAGTAGGGCCACAGGTTGCAAAGCGTGGCCTGGATGGGATTCAAATTGTCGAGGGGGAAGAAGCCACCTTGCGCGAGATGTACCGTGCTCGCGTACCGGTAGAGATTTGGTCCGACCGAGGTCATTTCGAGAACCGCGGTGAAGGACTTGTTCACGGTGACGTCATCCGTGAACCACTGCTTGAAGCTGCTCGCGTCTTTGACGATAGGCACCATTCCATTGAAAATGGGGCCAGCGGGGGCGCTTTGCGTGTATCCCTTCAAGATGCCCGCCACGTTGCCCGACGGGTTGGTCAGGGCGATGGGAGTACCCATGATGCCGCCGCCGCGGTAGCTGCCAGCCCCGTCAGAAAGTGGGCTGTCGTTGGCGGCCTGGGTGTAGCCCGTGGGAATGTGGGGGGAATTGCCAAGGCTCCAGTCGCTGAACTGGCAAGCACATTGATTGTTGGCGCGGGCCGAGTTGTATTGAGGCTTGCCGTTCAAGAGATTCGGGGCTGCAATGTCCCAGCAACGCGCGGTCGAATCGTTCCCGTAGGCCGGCCCACCCGAGTTGGGGACACAGATGGTTGTGGGCGCTTTGGATCCGTTCGCCTTGGTGCCTAGGAAATAGAAGTCAGGGTGGCCACCAGGGGTGACATTCTCGGGCTGGAAATCGCGATAGATGATGGGGAGTGTAAGACACTGGCTGTTGGGATCGGTTGAACAAGGCGACGAATCCGCTTGCACCGTGGGGGTACAAACGAAACCAGGCTCCTGCTGGCAGCCGCTCGAGCAGCCATCACCGTTCAACTGGTTGCCATCATCGCAGACCTCGCCCGGATCAAGGTTTCCGTCGCCGCAGGTTGTGCTGCAGGCCTGGTTCTGGCCCAAGGCATTGCGACAGGTCGGCTCCTTGGTGCAGGTCTTCGAGCACCCGGTTCCGTTTCCGTAGAAGAGACCGTTCTGGCCCGGGCAGTTGCTTGGCAATTTGGTCGGATCGGTGCCGCAGTCGCACTGCTCGCCCGCGTCCAGAATGCCATTGCCGCAGGTCGTGGGTTTGGGCGGGACCGAGGTTCCCCCGGTTCCCACCGTGCCACCCGTGCCGGTGATGCCACCTGTGCTAGTTGCACCGCCCACCCTCGTAGTTCCGCCCGCGCTCGTCGTGCCACCCACTCTCGTGGTACCGCCCGCGCTCGTCGAGCCGCCAAAGAAACTGGTCGTGCCCCCGACGAAGATGATCGTGCCGCCATAGGAACCGGCGTAACCTCCCGTGGCACTGGTCGTGCCGCCAAAGAGACTGGTCGTGCCTCCGACGAAGAAGGTCGAGCCGCCATAGGAACCGGCGTAGCCTCCCGTGGAGCTGGTCGTGCCCCCGACGAA
Source organism: Myxococcales bacterium (assembly GCA_003153875.1). Next base: position 4,563 of record PMBY01000359.1, read on the forward strand.
GAAGGTCGAGCCGCCATAGGAACCGGCGTAACCTCCCGTGGAGCTGGTCGTGCCGCCGATAGGTTTGCTTGTGACACCACCGCTTCCGCCTGCTCCACCCCCGCCGCCTGCTCCGCCGCCACCTACGGCGCCGCCGCCCGGCTTGGTCCAGGTCACGCCGGAGTTCGTCGAGGTGTAGATACCGCCAGCAGATGTGAGGGCGACGAGCTTGTTTCCGGCGGTCGACGAGGCCACCGAAGTCCAGTTGTCAGACACACCCCTCTGCGTCCAGGTCGCGCCGGAGTCCGCCGACGTATAGATGCGACCACGGCCGGCCACCGCGACGAGCTTGCTTCCGTCGGTCGACGAGGCCACCGAAGTCCAGTTGTTCGACATGCCTGCTTGCGTCCAGTGCGCGCCGGAGTCCGTCGACGTATAGATGTAGTCATTCCCGACCACCGCGACCAGCTTGGTCCCGTCTGCCGACGACGCAACCGAGAGCAAGTCCTCAGAGTAAATCGACGAGAAAGGAAGCTGCTGTTCCCTCCAGGAGACGCCGGAACTCACCGACGTATAGATGAAACCACCGTTTGCAGCCGCGACCAGTTTGGTGCCGTCCGCCGACGACGCAACCGAAACCCACTTCTGTTGATCGGCGTTCCCCTGCGTCCAGGAGACGCCGGCGTCCGTCGAGATATAGATGTAGGAATGGCCCTGGTTGTCGTTTCCGACGACCACCAACTTGGTGCCGTCCGCCGACGACGCGACCGAATTCCAGTTTCGCTCATCGATGCTTCTCTGCGACCAGGAGACGCCGGAATCCGTCGAGACCAGGACGTTGCCGTGATCTTCGTGGGCAATATCGCCATTGCTCACGGCGACCAGCTTGCTCCCATCCGTCGACGACGCCACCGACGTCCAGTAACCCCATGGGCCTCTCTTGGTCCAAGTTGCGCCAGAATCCGTCGAGGTGTGGATGGTGCCATCTCCGAGCGCGACCAGCTTGGTCCCGTCCGCCGACGACGCGACCGAAGTCCACGGCACGGGCTTCCCCTTGGCACAGCCCACGGTGAGCAAGGACAGAAGCAGAGTTGCAACCCAAATGCGCTTCATGGGTTCACCTTGACCGGCTCCAACATGAAGGGCGGACCGGGGTCCACATTCCTGCGATTTCCCAGCCAGTCGAGCACGTAGCAGCCAACCGCCAGCACTGCCGACGAGATGGCCACGGCCTGCCCGATGGTTTCCATCTTGGAGAAATTGTTGTACTCCGGCGAACCGGCGAACTTCTTGTTCGCCGTGACGTGACCGCCGATGCCAGCCGCCTCGCCCAGAACCCCGATGACGACGAACGTGGTGCCGAGCCCGCGCCAGCCGTGAGTCTTGACCGGCTTGAGATCGACCTTCACGGAGACGTGATCACCCGCGAGCAAGGAGACTGCGCCCTCGGCCCCCCGGTAACCATCACGTTCGATGGCCACCGAGTAGAGCCCAGGGGCAAGAGCAAGCTTGACTGGGCTTTGCGATCCCACCGTCGTCTTGTTGACCATGATGGTTGATTCGCTCGGACTCGTGACCACTTCGACCTCGGCCTCGGCGCGCACAGGCTTGGGCGGCGCAGCGGTTGCCAATGGCTGTTCCGGCACAGCCGTGGTCGATTCGGCGCGGGGTTGGGCCGCCGTCACAGGCGGCGCCGGCGCCGCCGACGATTCAGCCGCGAGCGCCGGAGCGCCAGTTTGAGGCGCGCCTGGCGTCGACCCGAGCGATGGCGGAACCGCTGCCACCGGTGCAGGTGTTGGCGCCACCGCCGCCCTCGCTTCCTTTTCCTGTTCGACGAGCAGCGTGATCTCGCGAATGAATTTCTCCACGTCCTCGCGGTTTGGCGCGTCCGGAGCATCGCGCAGGTAGTTTCGATAGAGCCGGAGTGCTTCCCCATATTCGTGTAGCTGTCGGTGGCACTGGGCAATATTGAAGAGAAAGGTAGCGTCGGTTTTGAGGTGGTACGCTTCCTTGAATTCCTTGATGGCCGCGCTGTACTCGCCCAGCTGGTAGTGGGCGCGCCCCTCCTTGAAGTGAGCCTTGGCGGCTGTCGCGGCGCTTTCGTGACCTTGGGCCCAGGCGTTCGCGGCGACACCGGCGCTGCAAGTACCAAGAACGAGAGTCACTACCAAGATTCGACCGAAGGTGCTCATCAAACTCCCTGCTGCGCACGATTTGTGTCGCAGCCGCGAATCATTGTCGCGTTTGTGCGTCGCAAATGCAACAGGCAGAGAACCCCAGTACCATCGCGACTTTCTTGACAGTCGTCGCGAAAGCGCGTTTCGAATACCCCATGCGCTGGCTTCCCGATTTGACTATGGAACACCCGGCGCACGCGCTTGCTGTTGTCTGCCTCGCCGCATCGACCATCCTGGGCTGCGGCGGCAGGCACGGTGGCACCCCAGCACTGTCCTCGGGCGGCACGGGCCCGGCTGCCGGCGCGGGCGGCAGAAATGGCGGCGCAGGTGCCGCGGGCAGTGGCGGCGCAGCCGTCGGCGGGAGTGTGGACACCGCGGGTGCGAGCGGCGCATCGACGGGCGCAGCAATCGAGGCGGCCTGTGGCCCTGCCCCAGTCGGCAGCTTCGCACGCTGCACGAAGAATCCGTTGCTGCGCGCGGGAGCGACCACGGCTGATGGCAGGGTGGAGCTTTCGATTGGCGATCCCGACGTGTTCTTCGACGAGGATGAAGGTGTGTGGAAGGCGTGGTGGTCCACTGGCGTCGCATCCACGTTCACAGTACCCGAAGCGCAAATCCAGATGGGCATCAAGTGCGGCACCAGCGCGGATGGTGCAACCTGGTCGGTGCAACAAGCGCTCGCCATCCAGGCCGAGCCGGGGTCGGGTGCGTGGGACCAGCTCAAGCTCGAAACACCCTCGGTGGTGAAGATCCCGTGGAATCCTCCGGAGCGGCGCTACCTGCTGGCCTACTCGGGCGCGCACGAGCAACGCACCGTGGACCTGGGAAGTTCCCAGATCGACGTCCCATGGTACCAGCTTGGCGTCGCGTTCTCGGCTGATGGCAAGACCTTTGCGCGACTGCCAGCCGCCGAATCGCCCTACGCCAATGCCAGCACCGGCTTCTCGGACGTTGCTGGCCTGGTGCTGCTCGGCAAGGACGCCTTCCCGGACATGCCGAGTGTCGCGGACGGCCTGCTTGCGGATCCCGAACTTGTGGTGGACGGCGACACCATTCATCTCTTCTTCTCGTCGATGCCCGTGAACGCGCAGATGCAGCCGCTTGCCTACGGGGTCAGCCACGCGACTTCCAAGGACGGAATCCACTTTACCCAGCAGGCGAGCAATCCCCAGATCTCGGGCGCTGCGCAACCAAGCGTGCTCAAGGATCCGTCGAGCGGTGTCTGGGAGCTCTTCTACGTGAGCGACACCGACCAGGAGAAGTCGACCGAGCCGAGCACGTTCAATCCATTCCTCGGCGTGTTCCGTTCGACCTCGCCCGACTTGAGCACCTGGTCGGCCAAGCCGGCGCAGCGCTACCTGACCTGGGATCCGAACTCGCCCTGGGAAATCTACGGGCTCATCGCCGCGGGTGACATGGCCCTGCGCGACGGAATACACCGCTACTACTACCCCGGGTGGAGCAACAAAGACGTGCCTGTGGGCTTCTTGTGCCCACTGCGCGACGGGAGCTATCCGCCGGCCGTAGTGGTCTTGGACTTGGCCATTCGCAGGTGAGAGGAAGATCCATGCCCTTTCTGCCCAGCTCAATCCTTGGCCGGCTTCGCGCGGCCGAGCGGGGCATCACCGTCGCGGGTCTGGGGTGTGTTCTTTTCTTCTTCGCACTGCTCAAGCTGTACTCGCTCAATTTCGTCAAGGGCGACGAACACATGTACTTCTACATGAGCTTGCTCGTGTCCAAGGGGAAGTGGCCCTACCAAGATTTCTTCTTTTCCCATCCGCCCCTGCAGCTCTACCTCATGGGCGCGCTGTACAAGCTCTTCGGCTACTCGCTGGCCCTGTCGAAGGCCGTGCCTTCTCTGGCCGCGATGGTTTCGGGCGTGTACGTGTATCTGCTGGGCCGCCGCCTGGTCGGCCGCAGTGAAGCGCTTCTCGCTGTCATCCTTTTCCTCTTCACCTTCGATGTCCTGCGCGGCTCGTCCCACTTCACCGGGGCCAGCTGCGCCCTGGCCTTCGGCCTCGCGGCCAGTTACCAGGCGCTCGCCCGCCGCCCGATTTTCGCCGGAGTGCTTTTTGCCATTGGCACTTTCATTGGCATCTACATCGCTCCGCTCGCGCTCATGCTCAGCGTTCTGCTCGCCTTCCGCTCGTGGAAGGAATCTCTGCGCCTGCTGGGCAGCACCCTGGTCGTCAGTGCGCTCATCTGCGCGGTCTTCGCCGGTGTCGCCGGCCACGCCTTCTGGTACCAAGTCTTCGGCTACAACCTCAACAAGGTGGCGCTTCGCTATTCCTGGTTTGCCAAGGCTAGGAACGTCGCCTACCTCAACACAGCGGTCATNNCCGGCCCAGTCGGCCGGCTCGGCGCCTGGCTCAATCTCTGGGGCGGCGACCGAGTGGCGGCGCAGATGATCTTCGCCACCTTCATCTGCGGCTACCTGTACTTCTACTCGACGCGAGTCGACTACTACTCCTACTACTTCATGCTGATCATGCCGTGGATGGGGCTGATGACTGCGACCGTGACCGTCGACGTCCTTCGCTACCTGGGCGAGCGACTGGCTTCAGTCGCTCCCGGCGAGCCGCCCTTGTCACGGGGCGAGCGCCGACGGCGCCAGCAGGCAGCCCGCAGGCAAGAGCGAACCGCGGGCCCTCCCCCGCCTGCGCCTCGCCTCGCCTGGCGGCTCTGGCCCCTTGTCGCCTGCGCCGTGGCCCTCGCTCTGGTGCTGCTCTATCGCCAGGGTATAGGCGCCGACCGCCAGGAAGAGGCGGGCGACGGCACAATGACCTACGCCTGGCGCGACAGTCCCTTTCTTCCGGGCGTCGTGAACGGCATGGTGCGAGCACTCTTCTGGTCGCCCGCCAGCGACTCCACCCATCCGCCCAACGCCATCACCTACTACCTGCAACACGAAACCCTGAGCGCGCCGACCATCGACACCTTCGTGCGCGCCGTCCGCAGCCAATGCCGGCCCGGCGAACGAATCTTCGGCGAGTACTCACTCGGACCCTTCGCCGCTGCGGTCGGCTCCTGCGTCCTCGGCGCCAATCTGGCCGACACCAACCCGCA
>PMBY01000011.1 GCA_003153875.1 Myxococcales bacterium
GCCAAAGGGAGAAGACCATGAACAAGACAACGAAACCCAAGGATGCTGTTTCGGCAGCCTTCAAGGCGAGCCTGGATGAGGCCGTGAAGCATGCCCGCGGTCGCAAGGCCCGCGTCAAGGTCGAGATTCTGAATGTGAGAACCACCGGCGAAGATGTCAGGCGAGCCCGGCAGATCTTGAACGTGTCTCAGCCTCAATTCGCCCGCCTCATGGTGGTGAGTTCGGAGACCGTCAAGAAATGGGAGCAGAACAAAAACCCCGTCCCGGCCTCCGTGGGCTATTGGGTCGTTGGGTTGAAGGTGCGCCCTGGCATCACCAAGAAGCTGCTGTTCGAATTGGCGGGCCGTCCTGGTGTGCGCAGCGGACGTGCCGTGGGGCATCGGGTGTTGGCAGCCTAGGTATATGTGAATTTGCACATACGCCGTATCGGGCGGGGCGCGTATGGATATCGACGTATGGAGGTCATCGCGGCAGCGAGCACGAAGCCATTCGGGTACATGCCGTTCTTTCCAGGGCCAGGGCTGGGCGGGCACTAACCAAGTTCGCGCAGGATCTTGGATGGGTCGGAGAAGAACGTATGCGGATCGCCTGGACGACGTGGTCCCGTCTATCAGACGAACTCGCAGAGCGACTCGATGAAGCTCCGCGAGCCGTCGCGATCCCACCCGTCCAGGTGGGCGACTTCCTTGAGCTGCTGCCCGCGCTGTCGTGGAACCAGGAAGAACTCGGTGCTGGCCTCGGGCAGCGAGGTCATGTCACCCCAAAGCTTCTCGAACTGGGTTGGGAATCTCATACCAGTGTCCGACCGGATGAACGCATTGTGCCGGCAAATTCNNCAGCTGCTCCCAGGCGAACTGCAGATCGACCACGGTCGGGATGAATCGCAGACCGATCGAGCGCCCGGGCGAAAGCAGCAACTCGCCGGGAAAGCCATAGCGCGCCTCGCGGTCGAGGAGGTCCGTGATGGCTGAATGGGTCAGGTGACTTGTGGTGAACAGATGGGGTGGCAAGCACGAATAGACGACGCAAAAGGGCCGGCTTGTCCACGCGCACGAGATAGAGGATGTCGCGCGAGACTGTGGTTTCGATGAGCGAGTCGCGGATGTAGGCCAGCCAACGCGGGCGATCGCCGATGAGGGGTGCCGCGCCAGGATACCCGCCCCATTGAACGAACTCGTCGACCGTGAAGCCGAAGGCCTTGCGCATCTCTGAAAACGACCAGTGGGGCACCGGAATCATCTCGAAACGACCAGCTAGACTCTCGGTCAGACCGGACATCAGAAGCAGTTGGGACGATCCGAGCAAGACGGTGCGCAAGGGTCGCCGCCGCCGCGTGTCTTCGTCCCACAGCCTCTTGACCAGGGCCGACCAATCAGGAATCTTTTGAACTTCGTCGAGAAGAAGCACGGCCCCCTTTGGCGATTGACCGGCCAGTGCCCGCGCTTTTTCCCACTCGGTTTCAAGCCAGGCCGAAGGGGACGTGCCCACGGCATCCGCTGCCGCGTAGTGCGTGGGCATTGCCAGCTTCTCCCTCATCTGCAAGGCCAGCGTGGTCTTCCCCACCTGACGTGGCCCAGCCAGCACCTGTACGAACCGTCGCTGCTGCCCCAGCCGCTGCCACAGGACTGAAAACGGCTTCCGTACAATGATTTGCATGGCTAGATAATTATCTCAGTATGTCTAGATACGCAACTGGGCCCCGGCGGTTCATGGGGTGGCGGCCAGACACCTTTGAACGAATGTGTTAGACAGCATATGTGTCTTATGTCATAGTGGAGCTGTGCCGATCGATGTGGTGGTCACCGAACCATGAAGCTGCACAACTGGAAGGACATCCGAAATCGGCGGCTCGGCCCCAGGGAGAAGGCGCAAGTGCGTGTCCGGGCCGCTGCGATTCGCCAGGAGCTCGGGTTACGGGCGATTCGCGAATCGCTTGGGATGACCCAAAACGATGTGGCGGGAAGGATAGAGGTCGACCAGGGCCAGTTGTCTCGCTTTGAACGTGGCCAGGACATGCGCGTCTCGACGCTTCGTCGCTATTTGGGGGCGCTGGGATTCGATCTGGAAATCACGGCCGTTGCCGGCAACAAACGAATCGTCATTCGAAGAGAGCACGCGCATCGGTAGCCTGAGTCACACCTACACGGCTGAGTGCGCGCGGACCCTCACCCGCCGACACGGACGTCGGCGGCCTCTCAGCCCTGCGGGCAGCGAGGCGATACGGCCGCTGCCGCGGCCGACGAGTTGGAGTCCCTGTGTTGGGACGCTCGTCCCGCTCAGTACGTGCGAACAAAGATCTGGGTAACGATGAGGGGGGAAACGGAGGGAGGGGTCACAGAACACCATCGAGGGTAGTCGAACCAAGGTCCCGCGATTCCAGGCGTAGCTGTCGCGTGGGGGTCCAGGGTTGACTTGGGACCTAGTCCCATGCATGATTCATGGGAGATCAAGCCATGACTCGCACGACAACAAGGCGATGCGGCCACTGTGGAGCACGCGCGGTGGTTGGGGTTGCGCGCGCCGGACGGCTGACCATGTACAGGAACCTGGAACTGGAGGTTCCTGCGCACGTCGTCGTCCCTACCTGCGCGAAATGCGGGGCGGAGTGGATCGACGAGGCGGCTGCCAAAGCGCTCGACGAGGCTCTGGAGGTCGTGTACGCGAGCAAGCTGCGGACTTGCCTGGATGCCGCCCTGGAGAAGATCTTGAGCGAGGAGGGAAGCCAGGCACGCGTGGAGCGCGTTCTCGGAGTCTCGCCTGGCTACCTCTCGAAGTTGAAGCTCGGACGGCGGAGCCCTAGCGCAGAGATTGTCTCGGCGTTGGCCCTGGTGTCCGCGAGCCCCAAACGCCGATTGGCGGAGTTGGACAATTTCTACAACCCCACCGGGGCACGCAAATGCGCCGCCGGCTAGGCCGGCCCGGACCTGCCCGGTTTCAGCCGCACCGGCGAAGGCGTTTACGCCTGCGTTCCAACGACTTTCGCGCNNGTGCGGATGTCGTCCATCATCTGCTGGTTCGCCATGATCTCAAGGGTGGGGTCGTTGGAGCCCTCCTTTCGAGGGTCATGTCTTGGTTTCATGGTCCCCATGTTCAAGAGCGTACCACAGCAGGCGTAGCACGTCCCGATGACGACCCTTCATGGTGGAGTTTCCGTGCCTGAGGGTCTGGCCACTTCGGCGCGGTACTGGCTGTTTTCGCCGCAAGGGATAGACTACAGCCATGCTCGATCGCATCGCCCGCGCCTTGAATGGGACGCCGGTGGTGGCTGCCTACCTGTTCGGCAGTCGCCAGTGCGATCGTGCGCTGCCCGACAGCGATACCGACGTGGCGGTGCTCTTGCCGCGCGGGTGCGAGGCCAGCCTGGCCCTGCTGGGCGAGCTGACCGTGCGCCTGGCAGACGCAGGCGTCCCTTCCCCCGAGGTACACGTACTCAACGAAGCCTCGCTTGCCTTTCAGTTCGAGGCGCTGCGGGGTTCCCGCGCCTTCTCGGCCGACGAAGTCCAGCGCGCCGACTATGAAGCTTGGGTCACGCTGCGGTACCTGGACTTCGAGCCGTTGCTAGCCCTTCAGTACCGTATCCAGCGCCGCCGCCTGGCGGAAGAGGGGACACTTGGTCGTCCGGGCCGTCGCGGACCGCAAGCTCACGCAGCTTGATGCGTTTCTCGGCTTTCTCGGGAAGCTGGGGACGCAGCCGGCTGACGTGTTTCTGGCCGACTTCGTGGCGTGCGGCGCAGCCCGGTACTACCTGCAGGCGGCCATCGAATGCTGCGCCGACATTGGCGCGCATCTCATCGCGACCGACACCAAGCGCCGGGCGGAAGACTATCGATCGATTTTTCGCATCCTAGGCGAGGAGGGCGTGATCGCCGCGGATGTGGCGGCGGCGATGGAGCCCGCGGCTTCGCTGCGCAACCGCTTGGTTCATGCGTACGACCAGGTCGACGATCGGCGGGTGCACGAGATGTTGCGTTCCAGTCTTCCCATTCTGCGTTCTTTCGGCAAGGCCATCGCGACCTATCTCGAGCGCGTCGACCACGCGCCACCGTAGGCAGGCGACCCGCGTCTCGCCTGAGGGACCCGCGCTTGTTGGGCGGCGCCCATGAGGCTAGAATTGGTCTATGATTCAAGGGAGCCCAGCGGAACTCTTGCAGCGAGCGCTACAACTGCCGGCCGACGACCGGCTTGCGCTCGCGACGGAGATCCTCGATAGCGTGGAAGGCCCTGAGGATCCGAAGTGGGCGGCTGCGTGGGCGGCAGAGCTCGACCGGCGGGTGAGAGAGCTGGACGCCGGCACGGTGAAGGCGATCCCTTGGGAACAGGTTAGGTCGGAAACGCTCGAGCGCTTGCGTTCGAAATGACGGGCGGAACTAGCCGGGCCGCTCGCGGAATGCGCGGCTGCCCGACCGCGCCGGGCCACGGCCCAGGTGCTTGGCCTTGCCGCGCGGACCATCAGGTAGCCGTGCGGGCGACCGCAGGTCGCCCCTGCCCCAAACTCGGCCGCACGACTTTCTTCCAGGATGCTGGAAATCGGCAATCACCGGTTCTCGGCCCACTCTTAGCGCGGAATGGCGAACCCGAGGGCCCGCGCGGCCCGGACCAGGCCAGCGTCGAACGCAAGAAAGCGAACCTCGCCGTCGAGCCAGCTCAGGATGCGCTTGGCTTCTCTGGCTGAGGCCAGATGGATGGCGTCGTAGGTTCGTAGCGGAAATCTCTGAGCAAGTTGGCAGGCGTCTCGCAAGACATCCTCGCTGAGTTCCACCTCTTGGATAGACTCCTCCCAGTACCTTTCAAGAATTCCCAAGTGATGGGGCAGGTCAGCGGCGAGTATTCGTCCGAGGTGAACCATGCGCGCCAAACTGACCGAGGCCTCCGTGTAGCCGAGCCGACTCACCAGCAGGACGGCCGCACCCCCGCCTCCTTTGGCCAGCGCTCGAACCTGCGCACTGCCGTCCTCCTCGACCAACAGCTTCATCAAGGCGGAAGTGTCGAGGTAGAGAGCAAAACGGGCGTGGGGCGCTGCCACTTCAACCCGCCCGATCCTTCAGAACCAGTTCCGACGCAGAAGGCCCCTTGCCCCGCAACCGAATCAGCATGGGCAAGGGCCCTGGGCGCTTGAGGTGGCGTATCGGTATGGCGCCCGTTCCGTGCTGTACCAAATCGGCAATGGGCGTTCCATGGCTGGTGATGACGACGCGTATGCCAGCCTTGGCCTGCTTTGTCAGGCGACTCAGCTTCGCTTTTGCCTCCCGCAAGGGGGCGGTCTTCTCCTTGGGAAGCCGTGCTGTGTTCCGCATGGACATACTCAAAAGTAGGCCCCATGTGGTCACATTGCAACTACATTCGCGACGACCGAATGGGTATTCCTGTTCTTTCTCCCCGCAAGCGGCTCGCAAGCGGGGAGCGGGGATAGAGTCCAATCGCCTCTCTTGCGCTCCGCTTCCCCGAACTTTCCGTTGGGCGTGAAGCAGGACATTGCCCAACTCCAGGTGCCACGGCCGCAGGTCTACCACCGCGCGGGGCTAGGGGAGCCTCTGGCCGCCGGCCTTTTGNNCAGATAGGCTGCGTCGTAGACCGACAGTGCAAAACTATCCGCGAGGCCGAGGGTCTTGGACCAGGCTACGGTCATCGTCTCGGGGTCCACCTCGATGTCGTAGACATTCAAGTCTGGTTCGGCGAGAAGGAAATCCTCGAGATCGATGCCATCGCTCCCGACAAGCAACCGGCGGGCGGTGGGATGGCGGCTCGCGAAGAGGTCCAATCCGGGCAGGGAATCGCGCCGCCTACCGCCACTATTCCCTGCCAACATCGGAGAGAAACTCGTCGAATCGCTTGAGATCCTCACTGAGTAGCGGAACGACCGGTGGCAGTGAAGTCAGCACGTCGACTCT
>PMBY01000481.1 GCA_003153875.1 Myxococcales bacterium
AGCTGGCCCCCGGGCTTCAGCACGCGGCGAAACTCGATTGCAGCTGCCCCGGGATCTTCAAAGTGTGGCCACACCGAAAAGCAGAACACCCGATCGCATTGCTCAGCCGAAAGAGGCAGGCGGCTTGCGTCGACGGTATGCCACTCGACACGCTCATCACGTACTTTGTCACGAGCAACTTCGATCATGCGGGGCGAGATGTCGACCGCGATCACGCGGCCCGTGGCTGACAGCCGGGCGAGCAACGCCCCTGTCAGATTCCCCGTGCCGCAGCCCACGTCGAGCACGGTTTCATCCGGGTTGAGGCCCATGGCATCGAATCCCGTCGCAAACTTCTGGCGAAGCGCGGTCAGACACTCCCACCCATCCCATTTGTCGGCAATGGCGTCGAAGAATGCGGCTCGCGGGTTTCCGTTCATGCGTCTCTCCTGTTGTTCTTTAGTGCGGGCCGAGCATACCGTCGTCCCAGCATGGCCACGGGAGGAACCGCAGCCACCATCAAGATGAGGCCCGGCCAGCCGCTCACAAGCGAAAGCCCAGCCAGAAATCCAGCCGGCAGCGTGACCATCCGAGCGAAGCCGTATACCAAGGCGACGTTGACCACCCGACCAAGCAGCAGGACCGGAATCAGCACGAGCCATGGGTGCAAGCGCGGCCAGCGCCGGACCACGGTGGCAATCAACGCTGCCATGACGGCCAGCTCGATGCCCATGAAAGCGGCGATTGGCGGATACAAGGGCGGCATCCCGGTCACCGCACCCGAGAGCACGGGAGTGATCGCAGCCGTCGCGGCTGCTGGAAGGGGACGCACCAGGAACGCCAGCGTGACCAGGGGCAGGTACATCGGCATGAAGACATGTCCGAGGTGAACCAGGTGGAAGAGCACGGGCAGCAGCAAAGCTGCGGCGCCGAACAAACCGCAGTACGCGAGATCGCGAGGGTCAAGTCGTTTCATCTCAGATCCCCACCTTCAATCCAGCCAAGACATTGAAGCCCGGCATGGGATAGTTCTGAACATAGGCGTAGCGTCGGTCGAGAAAGTTGCGCAGCAAGAGATAGGGTTCGATGGTCAGGCGCCTTTCGACAGAGGTGTAGCGGTCTCGGAGAACGAGGTCCATCACGAAGACATCCGCCATGGGTTTGCGGCCGTAGTCGGCCATGTACAAGCCATGCACCCACTCGCCGGTCAGGGTGCTGCTCAAGAAGTGCGCTCTTATGCTGCGAACCGCCTCCACCATGAAGTTGACCTTGCCGTTCGGATTCTGCCTGGTGTAGCGCCCAACGGTTTGCCGATCGCCCGCCACCATCAGTGACAAGGGCCCAATCTTCTTGACCGCCACACGTCCCTCCACGCCCCAGNNGGCCATTGTCCGAAGTACTTGATCAGGTTCCGCGCTTCCGTGCGGTAGCCGGTGCCCGAGATCTCCAGGTGCTTCGAGACAAATGTGGCGCCCAGGTCGGAATTGAGCGCGTACTCAGGCTTGAGATCGGGATTGGCAACCGGGTAGGGCAGGTAGAGCTCGGCCATGGTGGGCTGGCGAAAGTTTCGCGAGACACGGCTGTGCAGGGAGAAACCCCGGCCCAGATCGACTCGCGCCCCTGCTTTGTATAGAGGCACCGATCCGTAGCGGCTGCTGTAGAGTTCGCGCGCACCGAGCACAATGTCGGTGCGGGCGAACGGCCGCAGAGTGAGCTGGCTGTAGAAAGAGCCGTCAACATGGTCACGCACATCGGGATGATCGCAAGTGATGCGGTTTACGACAGTACCCGCGACACCCTCGCTGGCGAGACCGAAGAGAAGATTGGTCTGGCTGTGCAAGCGCAGGTCCAGCTCGGCCGTGCTCCCAGCCACATAGTCGTGCGAGTAGAACCCGTCATAGAGGCGATGGATTCCCGCATTCAGGTAGGGCGTGACCGTCAGTCGCGTCCCATTCTGCGCGTAGACGAGTTGCGCCGAGGCGTTGTCCCGCCAGGCGTCGAACCAGCGGTCAGGGGTCGGGGTGGTGACCGGACCTGGATCGTTGCCCTCGACGTGGGTCAGCTTGTTTCTGACGGAAATACGCAGCGTCGGCGTCAGTCGGTATCGCAGGGCTGTCGTGGCCACCGTGTCGCTGCCACCTGCGCCCTGCCGTTCTCCGTCGGTCGTCAAGTCTGAAAGCGCGGCTGCCATGTCCCACTTGCCGACGCGGCCAAGAGCGGACACCGACAAGCGCGTGGTCTGGTAACTTCCCTGGGCCGCGTCGCTGACCAGCTCGAAGCCGTCTTCGCCGCGCCAGCGGTTGCGAATGACCACCACTCCCCCCATGGCGTTGGTCCCATACAGCGTCGAGTCGCCGCCCTTGATGACCAGCACCTCGTCGATGAGCGCGGGCACATAGGCATCGGGAATGGGATGGCCGAAGATGCCCTGGTAGTCCGGCGCGTCGTCTTCGACTACTAGAATCTGGGAGTTGGGGCTGCCCCCGAGGCCACGGATGCGAATGCCACCAGTGGCCATGTTGCCGATGCCGTGGATGCCCGCGCCGCGCGAAGAAACGTACACGTCAGCGTCTTCCTGGGCCAAGTCTTCAAACGTGCTCGCCCGTGCGTTGTCGCGCAGGCGTTGGCCCTCCACGCGGGTCGTGTCCTGGGTCCGATCTTTCGCGGTCGGCTTGCGCCCGACCACAACGACATCGAAGGGGGACGGACCGACTGGCGGACTGATGTCGGCGTCAGCCGCACCGCCATCACCGATTTCGACCGAAGGCCACTCGCTCACGGCGTCCGCACCGGCGTCTGCGGTAGCTCCGGCGTCCGTTTTTGCGCCTCCGTCGACTGCTTCCTCCTGAGCACGTGCCGCCAGCGGGGCCATGGCGATCACGACAGGAAGCCAGAGGGTGAATCGCACGAGGCACTTTCAACCGTGACCGTATGGACCGGGCACGGAGAAGTCCTGCTCGATGTCATCGAGCGTGATCGTGAAGATGCGAAACTCCCCGTAATCCACATGCTTGGTCGAGATGGTCTGGTAGTTGAACCAGATCGGCACCGTGTTCACCAACCCAGAATCGACTCCGCTGAGCGCGATCTCGCTTTCTGAGG
>PMBY01000214.1:0-10419 GCA_003153875.1 Myxococcales bacterium
ACAGCGTGCGCGGCGCGGGCTTTTCCCTAGCCGACGGTGGCGCCTGGTCTCTGCACCCGCTGCGCCTGCTGGAACTCGTCTGGCCCAACGTTTGGGGCCAGGGTTTTCGCCCGGAACGCTGTCTAGCCAGTTTGTGGGCCAGCGGGGGCGGCTCGCTGGAAGCGATATGGTCAGCCAGTCTGTACCTGGGCGCGCCGGTTCTGCTGTGCGCGGCGCTGTCCGCGTTTCGTGGGGACAGGCCGGCGCGGCGCCTGGCGATCTTGTCGCTGGTTTTCGTGGCCCTGGCCTTGGGCCGTTTCACGCCCATCTATGGCCTGTACCGGAAGCTGGTCTGGCCGGAACACTTGCTGCGCTACCCAGAAAAGCACATGGCTGCGGCCTTGGTGCTGTGGGCGGCGCTGGCTGGCGTGGGCTTCGACCGCTTGTTCGAGCCCTCGGCGCGCAAGTCGCGGGCGTTGCTGAGCGCGGCAGTAGCCGTCTGTCTCGCGGCAGGGTTGGGCCTGGCGACTCTGGGACGCGGATATCTATTGTCCGCCATCGCCAGCGCGAGCCAGGCGGCTCACAAGGCGGTGGACGGCCCGGCCGCGCTCTCCGAGGTATTGGCCGGGGGACTGTCCGCCGCCGTGGTCGCCGCGTTGGTGCCGCTGGCGGTGCTGCTCTCCGGCCATCGCCGCTTCGGCAATTGGGCGCGGCCCCTGTTGCTGCTAGTGCTGGTGGTGCAACTGATCGAGCATGACTGGGCGGTTCACGTGACCATCCCGCGCGAGGTGGTGCGCACCGTTCCCGCTCTGCTGCAACCACTGCCGCCGCCGCAGGCGGGTGAGTGGCCGCGCCTGATCCGCCGCGTGAGCGAGGTCACCCCGCTCTCGGTTTCCGGCGAGGCCCGCGCGGCTTTCCTTCATCACACCGCAACTGCCAACGACAACGCGCGTTTCGGGTTTGATGAGGTTCCCGCGTACGTCATTGCCGGAACCGCGCGCTTTGATGCCTTCGCCGCCGCCAGTGGTCGCGCCAATCTGGAACGGGTGATGGACGTGCTCGACATTCGTTACCTTCTCATCGACCTGGCTTCGGCGCCGGCCATGGGCATGCCGGTGCTTTCGCCGGCTACTTTTGCAGGCTATGTCGCGCTGGAGAATCCCGTGCGTCGGCCGCGTGCCTTCGTGGCCTATCGTTGGCGCCACGGGGTTTCGGACCAGGACGCACTCACGTCGCTCTTCGACACGCGACGGTCTGAACTGGATCTGGGTCAGGTGCGGCTGGCGGGACCGGGGACCAGCGACTTGCTGACCAGCGACGAGCTGACACCGTGCTTGCTGGAGAAGCCGCAGGCTGAGCATGTGATCCTGAATTGTCAGGCTACGCGGCCCGGCTATGCTGTGCTGCTGGACGAGTGGACCCACGGCTGGACCGCCACGCTTGACGGGGTTGCGACCCCCATCGAGCGAGCTGACGTGGTGGCGCGCGCGCTGCCGGTGCCGGCGGGTGAGCACCGGATTGAGATGCGCTATCACACGCCGGGGCTGCGCCTGGGGCTGTGGCTGGCGACGGGTGGCTGGCTTGTCTTCGGGCTCTTGTTGGCATACAGCCGCAGAAAACGCGCACGCGGGCAGGCGCGCGTGCCGCTGCCGTGAGGTCTAGCGAGTGCGCTTGTGGGCCGCGTGCTTTGTACCGATCAGGCCGTAGCTCTTGAGCTTGCGGTACAGCGTGGCCGAGCCGATGTGGAGCTGGGCGGCGGTGTGGGTCTGGTTCCCGCCATTCAGCTCCAGCGCCGCGAGGATGTAGTCCCGCTCGATCTCATCGAGCGGTCGCACCTTGCCCTTGCTGGCCACTGGCGTGGGAAACGCGCGGCGAATCTCCTCGGGTAGATCGTCCAGCTCGACCCGACTTCCGCGCGCCAGCGCCACCGCGCGCTCCATGGCGTTCTCGAGCTCGCGCACGTTGCCCGGCCACTGGTAGCGCAGCAGCTGATCGGCCGCGGCGGGGGCCAGGCCCGAGATCTTGCGCTTCATGCGCAGGGCCGCGTCGGCGAGCAACACCCGAGCCAGCGGCAAGACGTCGTCTCTGCGCTCGCGCAGCGGGGGCACGTGCAGCTCGACCACTTTGAGCCGGTAATACAGATCCTGGCGAAAAGAGCCGCCCACAACCCCGTGGGCCAGCTCGCGGTTGGTGGCGGCCAGCACGCGCACGTCGACCCCGCGGCTCTTGTTCTCGCCCACCCGGCGGATCTCCCGCTCCTGTAGCGTGCGCAGCAGCTTGATCTGCATCCCTGGTGAGACCTCGCCCACTTCGTCGAGCAGCAGCGTCCCGCTATTGGCCGCCTCGAACAGGCCGGGGCGGTCCTGAGTCGCGCCCGTGAACGCGCCCCGCGCGTGTCCGAACAGCTCGCTTTCCAGCAGGGTTTCCGTGATGGCGCCGCAGTTGACCGCGATGAAAGGCCCCGCGGCGCGGGTGGACTCCTCGTGCACCAGCCGTGCGATGCGCTCCTTGCCTGATCCGCTCTCGCCGGTGATGAGCACGGTGGAATCGACCTTGGCCAAGCGGCGCGCCAGGTCCACCAGCTGCCGCATGGGCGGGCTCTTGGCTACGATTCCCAGCGGCTCCTCGATGTCGCGTCCCACGCGGACCAGTGCGCGGCGGTGCTCGCGCAGTTTGCGCTCGGCCGCCTTCAAGGTTTCCGTGACCCGGTGGAGCGAGACATCGAGAGATTGCTTGAGGTGGTTGGGCTTGAAGAAACGCAACTCCTCGGCGCGTTCGTCACCCCACTCCTCGCGCGTGCGTCCGAAAAGCCGGCAGGCCGCGTCGCCTTTGCCCATGCAGCGATCTTCCAGCACGTAGATCTCCTTGCCCACGGTTCGGCTGAGATAGCCGCTGGTGAGGCCGCAGATGGTCCAGCACATGGGCGCATCGGCGCGACCGAAATGCAGGAGGTGTTGCTCCGCTTCGTAGCAGGCGACCAGCATGACGCCCTCCCTGGACAACGGGTCTTTGCTTCCCGGCT
Organism: Myxococcales bacterium; assembly: GCA_003153875.1. The sequence goes on from PMBY01000214.1 coordinate 3,002, forward strand.
CGACGCGGAAAAGGCCTTCCAGGGCATGGATGCGGGTGCCCGCGCGGCGCCAGTCTTCGTCGCTCGACCACTTGAAGTCGGACTGCATGGCTTCGGCCATGCGCCAGCCGTGGGCAAAGCCGAACTGGGTCAGCACCGTGCGGGCGGCATTCAGCCCGAAATTCTCGACCAGGTACTTGCGCAGAAGTCCCATCGCCACTGCGTCGAGCAGCAGCGCGCGCTGTCCCGCGAAGCGAATCACGCCTCCCTCTGGGTCCAGCTCCAGCAGTTCCTTGTGATCCAGGTCGTCCGCGCGCATCGGCTCGCTCTCCCTCGAATTGAAGAAGACTGTACTTCATTTTGATTGGCCATGCTCGATCCCGGGCAGCACGTGGTCCACGCGATAACCGCAGAAGGTCGTGGCCGTGGCCGTGGCCGTGGCCGGAGCGATCTCCGCCGGATCAAGACGGGTGGCTAGTCGCTGTTCACGACCAGATCCACCGCCATGCCCTTGCCCAGGGTCTGGTTGGCGGCGGGCTTCTGCTCGAGCACGACCCCGGGGCTGCGATCGTCGTCGGAGGCGTGGCGGATCTGGCCGACCGTGAGCCCGGCCTGGACCAGCAGATCCTTGGCCTTGGTCAATGACTTTCCGGTTACTGCGGGCACGGTGATGGCTTCGGCGCCCTTGGACACCCTCAACTCCAGTCCCGTACCAGCCCGCACCTCCGTGCCCTCGGCCAGACTTTGCGCGATGACCATGCCCACGCCCAGTGTGGGATGCGGCTGCTCGACCACACTGCTGACTGTGAGACGAGCCTTTTCCAAGCGCACGCGGGCTTCACCCACGAGTTGGCCGACCACGCCAGGCACCTTGACCACGGCAGGTGCACGGGCGATGACCACGTTCACCGACTCGCCTACGTGCAACTTGGACCCAGGCAACGGACGCTGGGCCAAGATCTGACCTGGCGGCGTGGCTGCGTCTTCCCGGTCCTCGGCGACGACCAGGAGCAATCCCGACTGGTCGAGTGCCGAGCGTGCCGTGTCCACGGTGGACCCGAGCAAGGTGGGAATGTCAACGGAACGGCGGAACAGCTCCGCGTGGATTGAGGCATAGGAAACGCCCAGGGCCACCAGCGCTGCCACCATAGAAGACACGATTGTTTGGCGAAGCATGCAGACAGGTTATCTTGACTTGCGGCCCCAAACAACCACGGATTCTCAAGCCGAATCGGGCTCGTTCTGCTGGTACGGCGGCCCGACGGTGGCGCCGCATGCTGGAACGCGTAGGACCGCGCGCCCAGCCTTCCCCTTTGAGCGGCGTCGCTTATTATACGGTCATGCGAAGAAGAGACTATCTCACCATATGCACCTTGCTTCTGGGCACGGCTTGCATGAGCCAGTCCAAGGTGGCCGCCTCTGGCGGAGCCACTGGAAGTGGCGGCATCACGGGGCTGGGCGGACAAGGGGGCGGCATTTCCATCATCACCGCCCTGGACGCTGGCTCCACCTACACCGGCCCGCCAGCCGGCATAGATGCCAAGCCTTGGCATTGCGACGACGCGGGCAACTGTCAGTGTCTGACCATCGCGTCTCTGGGCAAGGTCGCTCACTACGGCAACCAGAGCGGCACAGGCGACAACACCGATGCCTTTCAGAAATACATGAACACGCAGACCAAGGGCACGGCCACGATGGCCATGTTCGGAAACGTGGTCGGGGCGCCGAGGAATTTCACGCTGACCGCGGATTTCTTGAAGAAATACGACGTCGTCATTCTCCAGGCACTTGAGGACAGTGAGTACACTGGCTTGTGGACTTTTGACGCTAACGAAGTGCAGGCTCTTTCCGACTGGGTCAACAAGGGGGGGGGCCTCATCGCGATGACCGGATATGGCGGGAATAGCAACGAAATCCAGCCGCTCAATCAATTGCTGTCACAGTTCGGGATCACCTACGATCCGAATGACATTTTCATTGAGAGCGACTGTACCGACCACCTCTGCTATTGTACCGACACGTCCATGCCATTTGGCGGCTGGAATACGTCGGACACGCTGCTGGTCAGCAATCTCGATTCGACCACTCACCAGGTGGGGGTCTTCCGCGGTCGTCCCGTCGAGTGTGCCGACTGCCAGGTCATGGCCACTTGGCAGAACATGAAGGTCGGCGTACACAAACAAGTTGGCGCCGGGCGGGTTTTCGCGTGGGCCGACGAGTGGGTCACCTACACCAGCCAGTGGACAGGGGATCCGCTCTACATAAACAAGGACCAGTGCGCGCCACGCACGGCGGACAAGATCTACGCCATTCCGCAGTTCTGGTACAACGTGTTCCGCTGGGTGGCGGGCGACGACTCGGGCTGCTTCCAGATGGCTGATACNNCTCGGCACAAGATCTGGCGCGCGGCGCAGGTTTCTGGGAGATTTCCGCCGAGGTCACCATGTCCCCGACGCGAATTCAAGCCAGCTCCCAACTTGCCAACGTCCGCTACGAGATCCGTGGTCCGCTGGCGCGTCGGGCTGCCGAGTTGGAAAAGGCGGGGCACGAGATCGTGAAGCTGAACATCGGCAATCCCGGCGCCTTCGGGTTTCGTGCGCCCGAAACCATGCGCTTGGCGATGATCGAAAACCTGCGCGACGCAGATCCCTATTGCCACCAGAAGGGAATCTTCTCGGCCCGCGAGGCGGTGGTGATGCAGCAGCAGAGCCGCGGAATCATGGATGCCAACGCGGACGATGTCTTCATGGGCAATGGGGTGAGCGAGCTGATCCTGTTCTCGCTGCGCGCTTTGCTCAACCAAGGGGACGAGGTCTTGGTGCCCAGCCCCGACTATCCCCTGTGGACCGCAGCCACCCATCTGGCCGACGGCACGGCGGTACACTACCCGTGCCCGCCCGAGAACAATTGGGTGCCTGACCTCGACAAACTTGCGCGCCTGGTGACACCGCGGACGCGGGCCATGGTCATCATCTCGCCCAACAACCCGACCGGGGCGGTCTACCCGCGCGAAGTGCTGGCCAAGATGGTCGACATCGCCGAGTCCCACGACCTGGTGGTGTTCTCCGACGAGATCTACGACCAGATGACCTACGAGGGCGCCGAGTACACCCCAGTGGCCACCCTGGCCAGACACACCCTGTGCGGGACTTTCTCCGGCCTGTCCAAGGTGTATCGGGCCTGCGGCTTCCGCGTGGGCTGGCTGAGCTTTTCGGGCGAGAAGGACAACGCGCGCGAGTACCTGATGGGACTAGACACCATCATGTCGCTGCGGCTGTGCTCGAATGTGGTGGGGCAGTGGGCCGTGCAGACTGCGCTGGGCGGCTACCAGTCGATTCGCGATCTGGTGCGGCCGGGCGGTCGCCTGTTCCAGACGCGCGCGGCAGTTCTGGACGGCTGCAAACGCAGCAAGTATCTGTCGGTGGTCCCGCCCCGCGGGGCCATGTACGCCTTTGTGCGGGTGGACACCAGCAAGCTGCCGAGTTTCGACGACCAGAAATTCGCGCTCGACNNGCGATCACTTCCGCATCACGCTTCTGCCCGACGAAGAGACCATGAAGCAGGTCTTCGCACGGATGGAAGAACTGCTGGACGACTACGCCGCCGAGGCGGGGAGCCACTGATATGGGAACCCTGGGAGGGTCCCCATGCCCTCCCGCGATGGTGCGCCGCCGGCGGAGCCGGCGGGCTCCCCACGCGACTAGCGAAAGTACGCCTTCTCCTCGGCGGTGGGCTCTTCGTTGAGCAGGTCATTGCGGCCGTGCTTGACCGCCTGGTGGTAGAAACAGTGGGGATTGCCCGCGGCCAGCGTGGGTGATTCGGCGTACATGGTCCAGGTGCAACCGCCCCGGCAGATGTCGCGGAAGCGGCACACGGCGCAGAAGCCTCCCAGTTGCTCGATACGGAATTCGCGGTTGTAGGCGAAGGCACCCTTGCGGTTCCAGATTTCGCGCAGACTGCTCTGGCGCAGGTTGCCCTCGACGAAGCGGCTCTCACCCTGCACCTGCGAGGGCAACGACAGGCAGCCCTTCACGTTGCCGTTGCTTTCGATGCCGATGACATGGCAGCCGGCGCGGCAGCCCAGCCAGAACGGCATGGAGGTGTCGCCGGTGCGCAGGTCGCGTTCGGGCTTGCCGAAGTAGCCGATGTGGTCGCTGGCGTAGACCTTGATGCGGTTGTCGCTGGCTTGGCACATTTCCGCGATCTGCGGAATCAGCCACAGCCGCTCCTCGGGCGGCGCGACCAAATCGCGATTTTCGGCCATGTAGCCCGTGGCTATGGCGAACTGCAATTGCCAGGTGCGCACCCCGATGTCGATGAGAAACTGGCGCAGCTGGGGAAGCTGGCGTGTGTTGAGACGATGAATCGTCGTGTTGACTCCCACCGGCAGGCCGGCTGCCAAGGTGTGCTTCACCGCCTCGACCACGCGGCGAAACGAACCCTCGGCGCGAAAGCAGTCGTGTTCCTTTTCCAGCCCGTCGAGGCTGAACGCGACACCACGCAGGCCGGCCTGTGCGGCCTGCTGCGCATGTCGCGCGGTCCACGCCCAGCCGTTGGAGATCAAGCTGACCTCGGGGACGTGCTGCACCAGGCGCTTTCCCACCACGTCCCAGTCCGGGTAGAGCGTGGGCTCGCCCCCGGTGAGCGTGGCGCGCTGGCATCCCAGGGCGCCCAGCTCGTCAGCCACGCGCAGACATTCTTCCAGGGTCAGCTCGTCGGAGCGGCGCGGACCAGCCGCTGAGCCGCAGTGTCGGCAGCGCAGGTTGCACCCCAAGGTCAGCTCCCACGCGCAAGCGCGCGGGGCGATCCCGGCCCGCCTCAGAACTTCCAGCACCGATCGCTCCTTGCCGTGGCCACGGCTTGCGGCCTACTTGGGTGCCTTGGCTGGCGGAGCCGTCGGTGATGGGACCAGTGGGGGGACGACGTATCCGGGAATGGGTCGTGGCAAATCCTGGCCAGCATCGAAGACCGGCGCCAGGTATGGCGGTGGCGGCGGCGGCAGTGGTGGCGGCTCCGGCGCCTGTGGCGGTGGATCCGGGGGCAGGGGAGGTGGGCCGAATACCGGCCCCAGGTAGGGCGGCGGCACGAGGGGCAGGTCAGCCCGAATGTCCTGCGCAGCATCGGGCAGGGGCGGAGGCATGTAGGGCGGCATGTAGGGCGGCATGATCGCGGGCAGGTCAGCCTTGCCCGCGTCGCGACCAGAGTCCACGGCGCGAACCTCCGCGTCCGCAGCGCCCGCATCCGCATCCGGGGCAACCGCGTCCGGGGCAGCCGCGTCCGCGCTCGGGGCATCCGGGCCCGCATCAGGCCGTATATAGACACCGTACGGAATCATCAAGTTGGGCAGGTCCGCCTTGAACGCATCGAGGGCGGGCCTGTCATCGTTGATGCCGAAATCCCGCGGGTTGGCCACGTCTGGCACATTGGCAGCGCTCTCCCTCGCCAGCGTCGCGTCTGCCACGATTGCGTCAGGCGCGGCGGAAAGGGCCGTGTCAGCCGCTGCGTCCCGCGCGACCTTGATTCCCGTGTGGTCGCACCCGACCAGCGCCAGACCCAGGCCCACCGAGGCCGGCACGACAAGCTCGCGTGCGGTCCGCTTGAGGAAGCCCTCAATGCGCTGCCGGATCTCGTGTTCCTTCATGGCCCAGGAACATTGTACGCTCGTTTGGCGAGAGGGGGCTGCCCTTTCGCGACCGAGGGCGAACTCGAAGAGGCTGTCAGCTCAGTTGAGACCCCACGAGTGCTGAATATAGGTGAGGGCGGCTTGACCCTGGACGCTGAAGGTCATGGTGTTTCCGGTCCCGCTTTGAACCAGCAGGGTCGTGCCCGAGGTGCCTCCGCTGGGGGCAAACGCACCTGCCCACCAGCAGCTTCCCATCTTGTTGTCATAGATAGTGTTGGCGGTGCCGACGATAAAGGACTTGTCTGCGTTGCCCTCGACTCCGGTGGTGAAGTCCCCTGCCAACTGGCCCGCCCACTCGCCGACAATGGTGCGGCTTACAGCGTTGCCAAGGCGGTTGAGCAGGTTGGATTTCCACCCCGCCGTGGTCGTCGGGCCGTTGTTCGCGTAGTTATGGATCTCCATCATCAGGTCAGGCCAGTTACTGGCCACACTGCCGACGTTGTCGTCCCAACCGCTGCCTGCCACGATGATCTGTTGCCTGGGCACGTTGGGGAACTGCGCGAGCCAGCCATTGACCTGCGTGACCCACAGCGCGGGCGTGAATCCGTGGGGCTCGTTGTGGATATCGTAGAACACCAGCGGATTGTTCACGTAGGCATCAATTACGACCTTCCACATGGCGTACCAGCGGGTGTTGTCGACTGGCTTGCCAATGTTCTTGTCTTTCGCCCAGAAGCCGATGATCACCTTCATTCCCTTGGCGGTGCCGACGTCGATGGCGGCCTTGTACGAATTCCACCAAGGGTCAAGAGCAGTCGGCTCGTTGATGGGCATGCGGAAGGAATTGGCCTTTATGAGATCGGTGAAGGCTCCCACGACGATGTTGGCCTTGGTCGTGACGCCGTCATATGTGTCCGTGTCCGAAGTGATCCCTGACATGAGGAGATGTCCGTCGACGAAGTTGTCCCGGTTGTCGGCCCAGTTCACGCAGTGGAAACTGGCTACGCCTGTACCGCCGGCCACGGTTCCCCCTGTTCCGGCCGTTCCTCCGGCTCCGGCGCCCCCGCCACCGCGCGCATCGGGCGAGGCGACATCCTGAGCCGCATCCACGCCAGCGTCGGGTCGGCTTGTGCCTGTCGTTCCACCGCTGCTGGACGTACCACCTGAGCTCGTGGTCCCTGCACCGGCCGTGGTGCCACCGGCGATGAGCCCGCCGCTGCTGGTGGTCGTGCGCCCGCCGCTGGCCGTGCCGCCACTTCCCGCGGCGCTGCTGCCGGCCGTTGCGTTGTTGCCGGCCGCTGCGCTGCTGCCGGCCGCTGCGCTGCTGCCGCTCGTCGTGGTGCCGCCACTTGCTGTCGTCAACCCACCGACCGTGGTACCCCCAGCAGCCGTGGTGCCTCCGCTCGGGGCGGTCGTGCCACCCGGGCCGATCGATCCACCCACCGCGATTGAGCCCGCCGCGCTCGTGGTACCGCCGGCTGTGGTCTGTCCGCCGCTTGGGCTGCCGCCTGTGCTGCTGTGCGCACCGCCAGGGCTGCCTCCCAAAACTCCATGGGAATTCGAGGAAGAGCAGGCAGCCAGGAGGGCAACCAGCAGAACTGAACTGAGGCCACGCAGGTCCAGCTCATTCTGCAACCAACTGCGACGCCGCTGTGATTCGAAGTGTCGTTCCATGGCATCTCCTCTCAGATCGAGGCCGGGGACAGCCTGCGCCCTCGCACTGTTCAACCCTTCCAGTAGCAGGGGAGTCCATTTTTGGCTCACGTGGCGTGGGAAGGCGCTTCTTGACACCCGACAGCCTCGGGGATCGAATGCC
>PMBY01000214.1:10484-16612 GCA_003153875.1 Myxococcales bacterium
GTTTCTCGGCATTTGCTCTCTGATGGTCGAGCCGGATTCCCCGAGCTCAGCCGAGCTCGGGTACTTGTTTCTGCGGCAGGCTTGGGGCAAGGGCTACGCAACCGAATCATCCGCGGCGATCCTTGAGCTGGGCTTCCGTCGCCTGGGCTTTCATCGGGTGTGGGGCAAGTGTCACACGCAGAATGCGGCGTCGGCCAAGGTCATGGAAAAGCTGGGCATGACCTACGAGGGCACGCTGCGCGAGCACGTGTGGCTGCGCGACCATTTCCGCAGCTCGCGCATCTACGGGATGCTGCAAGGGGAGTACGGGGCGGCGCCCGCGGCAGCCACGTAGCCGCAAACCAGTGCGCGACGAATCGCGTTGGCGGCTGATTCACATCCGGGCGTCGCCTCAGAAATCTGAGACGATGCTGCCACGAGGTTCATAGAAAGCACCGNNTTGTCGGGAGGGACGGACAGTCGCAAGCAGTCAATCGGTAGCGCAAGGAGCCGATCATGAGAGAGAAAGACATCCGAGAGCGCATCCACAATTTTCTTCGGGACACGGTTCGCTATGTGGTGGTACCTGCCTCGATGGGGATCGGGCTCGCCCTGGTGGGCGGATGTCCAAGCTCGCCGCCGGGCAATCCGGACGGCTCGGCAGATACTTCATCCTTGCCGACTGGATCAGGAGGCGCCGGTGGAACGACATCCTCTGCCGCGGGCGGCGCGGTGGCTCTTTATATGGCAATGATGCCGGATGCTCTTTATATGGCAGTGATGCCGGATGCGTCGGCTGGCGGAGCGACGGGAACGGGCGGCGCCACTGGCGCAGGCGGAATGACAGCGGTTCCACTGTACATGGCCATGGCGGGCATGACGGGCACAGGTGGAGCGACGGGGGCTGGTGGAGCGACCGGCGCAGGCGGAATGACAGCGGTTCCACTGTACATGGCCATGGCGGGCATGACAGTCGCGGGCGGCGCGACGGCCACAGGCGGCGTGATAGGGGCTGGCGGAATTACCGGGGTTACTCCTTTGTACATGGCGATCGGGCCAGTGGATGCAGGTACATCAGGGCCCGAGGTCGGGCTCGTGACCAAGTACATGGGACCAATGCCTACAGACGCGGGGCCCACGGTCAAGTACATGGCGGTGATGCCGGACGCCGGGCAACCAGGCACCGGAGGTGCGGTGGCTGTCTATTCAGCGCCACTGCTGCTCGACGCAGGGCTCCCTATGAGGTACTCGGCGCCGCAGCCGAAGCAGGATGCTGGTATTGGCGTGATGCCGCTTTACATGGCGCCCATGCCGACCAAGAATTAGTCAGGTAGAACACCCTCGTGATTGAAGTCCTGCAGCGAGTCGGGTTCTTCCCGCGCGCTTGCGTGTGGGAGTTGACCCTGGCGTGCAACCTGCGCTGCAAGCACTGCGGCTCCATCGCCGGCAGCAAGCGCGCCGATGAGCTTTCGCTTGACGAGTGCATGCGCGTGGCCGGCGAACTGGTAGAGCTGGGGTGCCGGCGCGTGACTCTGAGTGGCGGCGAGCCCACGATGTACCCGGGCTGGCACGAGGTGGGCCGGCGNNCAAACACATCGAGCAGGCGCAGAAGGCCGGGCTGTGTGGCGCGGCCTTCAGCATCGACGGCTTCGAAAAAGAGCATGACGAATTTCGGGCTCCCGGCTCGTTCGTGAAAGTGGTGCGCGCCATCGATCTCAGCGTGGCGGCGGGCTTGCCCGTGGCGGTGAACACCACCATCAACCGAATCAACCAGGGCCAGCTCAAGTCGTTGCGGCAATTCTTGATGGACCACCGCGTGTTCGCCTGGCAGTTGCAGTTCGCCACCGCCACCGGGAACATGGGCGAGCACAAAGAGATGGTTTCGCCGCCCGAAGATCTGCTGTGGCTGGTGCCCCAGATCGCGGAGCTGTGCCGGATCAATTGCCCCGAATTCAAAGTCTATCCCAGCGACGACATCGGCTACTTCGGCAACCCCGAGCCGGACCTGCGCGATGCCGACACGGCCTTGCCGTTCTGGATCGGGTGTCGCGCGGGCTGCCAGGTCATAGGGATCGAGAGCGGCGGAGACGTGAAGGGGTGTCTTTCGCTGCCCTCGTCGATGCTGGGCGAGGCGCGTTTTGTCGAGGGCAACGTGCGTAAGCAGAGCCTGCGCGAGATCTGGAACCGCGCGGACGCTTTCGCCTACAACCGGCTTTTCAAAGAGGCCCAGCTGGGCGGGTTCTGCCGTGTCTGTCGCTATCGCGACGTGTGCCGCGGCGGCTGCAGCTGGGCCACCTACGCTCAAGGCGGAGGCGGGAACGAAAACTGTTTCTATTGCCAGGTGGTCAAACACCGGCGATTTGAGCTGCTGGCCGAGGCGCCCACCGACGAGGAGATCCACTACTTCCACGGCCGCGCGCCGGGAGCAGCCTCGGCCGCCGGGGGCAAACCATGACCAGCGACGAGTCCGCAGGCGACGCGTCCGAGGCGGTCTCGCCCACCGCCGAGGTCGACACCATCATCCAGCAGGCCCGCACCGCCATCGACGAGCATGCGCTGGGCGACGCGCGCGAGAAAACCAACCAGGGACTCGCCCTGGCGCCCGAGAATCTGACCTTGCTCGACCTTGCTGGTTTCGTTTGCTTCTTCCTGGGCGATTACCTAGCCACGGAGGCGCATTGTCGTCGCGCGCTCGCGCTCAAGCCCGACCACGCCTATGCCTGCAAAGGGCTGGGCCTGGCGCTGGCGCGCCTGGGCCGCCTGGACGAAGGCGTGCAAAGCCTTGAACGCGCCATCGCGCTGGCGCCGCAATGGGCGGACTCGTACTGGGATTTGGCCGTGGCGTTGATGGAAGCGGGTCGACCTGATGAGGCGCTGCAGGTGGTTGCGCGGGGTGAGACGGCCGTGCCTGCCGAAGCCAAGCGCTTTCGCGGTCTGGCCCAGACCATACGCATCCGCGGCCGTCGCTAGCAAGCGGGCCATTCGACCCAACCACGCTTTGCTACGCGACGCAGCTTTTTTGTGTCTGGCGTGTGACTTGAATGTTTCCTTTGCATAAACGGGCGCAGCGTCAAGTCGCCAAAATCCTACGCAGGGATTGCGTTTGTTTCTATTGCGTAACTGACAAGTGAATTGACCGTAAATACTGCCTCGGCCGTGGTTTGGCTCAGTTGAACTCACTCGAAAAAGTGAAACAGTCACTTCGTCCCTGTAGACACACGAAGCCCGGTTCGTCTACCTTGCCCAACCTCGTGGCCGCTATGAAAGTACACTTCACATGGCTCCGCCCGACCCGTGAGTCCGGGCGTTCTGGCCCTCCGGCTAGTGTTACCCGTTCAGTGCCTCTTGCTTCGCTATTTGATGACCGAAGGGCACGGAAAGGTTCAATTCGTGGCTGAAACGGCGACAGTGCAATCGGGCGCGCGTCTGGCCCCGGCCGCTGCCGTGATCGTGGTCTTCGTGTGCGAAAACAGCGCACGCGCCGGCCGCCTGCCCACTTCGGGCAAGCGCTTCCGGCCCGAGACGCCGAGCTTCGACTGGCCCTTCCCAGTACAAGAAGTGGTGGTGCCCTGTGCGGGCCGGCTGCAGCCGGAGCACTTCCTCAAGGCCTTTGAAGGCGGGGCCCATGCCATCGCCGTGGTGAGCTGTGAAGAAGGCAACTGCCACCATCACGAGGGGAACAAGCGTTGCCGTCGGAGGATCGAGGCGGTTTCCTCGATGCTGGAAGAGGTCGGGCTCGGCAAAGGCCGATTGATGTTGTTCCACCTGCCCGGCTCGGCTGTGCAGGACATGGCCCTGGGCGCCGGGGGCTCCGCCCCGGCCAGCGTGGATCCAATGCTGGGCCAGAAGGTGGCGGCAGTGCGCGACCAATTCGTCGCTCGCGTGGCTGCCCTGGCACCGACCCCGCTGCGCACCACGGGTCTGTCAGAAGATGTCCCGTACCAACTGGAAGATGAAGATGATGGCGATGAGTAAGTTGTCCGAGAAACTGGGCAGCGGGAGACCGGTCGTCACCGCCGCCTGCATTCCTCCGCATGGAACCGATCCGGCCGCGGTCAAGAAGCTGGCCGCGTGCTTCCCCCCGTCGCTCGACGGCGTGATCGTGGGCGACCACGCGGAGCAGGCGCACGGTTCGGCCTTGGCCTGCGCGGTGCTGCTGGCCGCGGAGAAGGTCGAGCCGGTGCTCAGCCTATGCACGCGCGATCGCAACCGCGTGGCGTTGGAGGCCGACGTGCTGGGCGCGTCGGCGCTGGGTGTCAAGACCTTCTTCTGCATGTCCGGCATGCACCAGGCGCTGGGCGGGTTCCCTCAAGCCGCGGGCGCCTACGACATGGATGCCGTGCAGCTGACCCAAGCGCTGGCCAAGATGGCGAGCAGCGGGCTGGATTTCAGTGGGACGAAACTTCCCGCGCCGCCCGCGTTGACCGTGGCCGCAGCCGCGCACCCGTATCTGCGGCCCATGGAATTGGCCGTGGCGCAGACGAAGAAGAAAATCGCAGCGGGCGCGAAGATCCTGCTCACCGATCCGATTTTCGATCTGGCCGGGTTCGAAGAGTGGCTCAAAGCGGTGCGGGCCGCGGGCCTGGACAAGCAGGCCGCCATCATCGCCAGCGTGCTGCCGCTGACCAGCGTGGCGCAGGCCGAGGAGCTGCGTACCCAGCCGGGCAGCCCCATCAGCGACGACATCATCAAGCGCCTGCGCAGCGGCGACGCGGCCCAGGCTGGCGTGGCCATCGCGGCCGAGATTGCAGGCAAGGCCAAGGCCATGGCCGGGGTACGCGGCATCCACATCCACAGCGCGGGTTGTGAACCGCTGGCCGCAGCGGTGATCAAAGAAGCCCGCTTAGCGTAGAGCGCGCGATGTCTGAGAAGTACCATATCAAGCCAGTGCCCACGGTGGGACGCTTTCGCCACGTCGGCAAGTACGGCAGCGTGGACTGGCGCGAGGATTGCGCCCGCTGCAGCAATTGCGTGAAGCCTCGCTGCGTGTTCGACACCTACCGCAAGGAAGCGGCCTACAACCGCGACCCGCAGACATCGATCGTTCCGCTCTACGAATGTCGCGCCTGCCTGTCGTGCGTGCAGGGCTGCACCAAGGGGATTCTGGCCATCTCGCTCAATCCCGAATACCTGGCCATGGGCGACGACTACTGGAAGCCCGACATCATGGCCACCACCTGGAACCAGTCTGACACGGGCCGGGTTCCGGTTTCCGGGGCTGGTTACCGCGGCCGCTTTCATGGTTTTGGCTTCGATTCCATCTGGACCGACATGTCCGAGATCGTTCGCCCCACCCGCGACGGAATCCACGGTCGCGAATACATCAGCACCAGCGTGGACATCGGGCCCAAGCCGATGCGGCTCTCATTCTCTAATGACGGCAAGTTGCTGGGCGAGGCGGCGGACCTGATCGACCTGCCTCTCCCGCTCATCCTCGACGTTCCCGCTTGGCAAGTGGGTGGCCAGGAGTTTGCGCGCGCCCGTCTGACCACAGCGGCGAAGCTGAAGACCCTGGCGGTGGCTCGCATGGCCGAGGTGGCCGGAGCGCCGGCAGCGGAAATGCCGTTCCTGGTTCCGCTGGTTGGCAGCGAGGGACTGGCCGGCGTGCAGACGCTACTGTCGCAAGTGCGGATGGTCGAGTTCGTGGATGGTCCGGATGTGGCGGCCCAGGCTGCCAAGGCCAAGGCGGCCAATTCCAAGCTGGTCGTCGCAGTTCGACTGCCCCTGCAAGGGGCGGCTTCCGAGCGCATCCTGCAGCTCAGCCAGGCGGGCGTGAAGGTCTTCCACCTGTGCGGCGACTTGCATGGCTGCGAAGTGGGAGTCGAAAGCCCACGGCACATCAAAGACGTCATGCGCGAGATCCATGGCCGACTGGTCAAGGCCGGCGTGCGCGACGAGATCACGCTGATTGTTGCGGGCGGCATTGCACTGCCCGAGCACATGGCCAAGGCCATCATCTGTGGCGCCGACTTGGTGGCCGTGGACACCGCCCTGCTGGTGTCGCTCGGTTGCCGCGTGTGTCGCGGGGTGCAGGGCGCTGATCACCAGGACCATTGTCCGGCCGCGGCCCCCAAGTTGGAAGGCGCCTATGCGGTCCAGCGCATGGTGAATCTCATGGCAGCATGGCATTCGCAGCTTCTCGAGGTGTT
>PMBY01000251.1 GCA_003153875.1 Myxococcales bacterium
GGGCCATGGCCCGCACCGCGAGCCAGGCCACCGCGTTCACGTAGACGAGGCGGTCGCTCTGCTCGAAGGCGGCGAGAATCGAGAGCGCGTGGTCCCGCAGGGCCCGGCAGCGCAGACGCACCCAATGGCGGCGCGCGAACTCTGGCGCAATCGCCGCGCGCAGTCCGTCCATGATCCGATCCGGGTCGAAGAGGACCTTTCCGTGGACCACGTTCGGCGCCAGGCCGAAGTCGGTCAGGAGCGCCTCCCGGGAGAGCAATCGTTCGCGCGGGATGTAGAAGGGCTTTCAGCAGAAACGCCGGGGCCTCACGCACGCTTGCCGGAAGGAGATGGTGCTTCGCCTCGCACGGACGCGACCGGCTCTTGCCCCCCTTTCGAAGGTCGACACGGCACGGTCGCGAGCAATACCGAGATGCTCTCAGCGGTCGACGGGTTCGCCACATGCTCATCGAAGCCGGCACCGGTTGCTCGCTCGACGTCTTCCCGCGTAGCACGACTGTCTACGGCGACAAGGTGCATGTCCTTGAGTCGCTGGTCGGATCGAAAAGCGCGAGCCACCTCGTACCCATCCATTCCAGGCAAGCTCAGCGCACAAATCACAAAATCGGGATCGAACTGTCGGGCCTTTTCTAGTCCTTCGGGCCCGCTGTGCGCGACCTCGACCTCGTGGTCACCGATCTCGAGTGTCTCGCGCAGGCTGGCCGCCGCGTCGACGTTGTTCTCGATGACGAGCACCCTGCGCTTTCCGGGTATCGCCTCCTTCACTTTCGGCGAAGCGCGTCCGACGGTCGGTTCCTCATCGAGCGGGAGTCTAATCGTGAAGCGTGCGCCCTTTCCAGGACCGTCGCTGTACGCGCGCACAGCGCCGCCATGCAACTCGACCATTCCCTTGACCAGCGCCAACCCGAGCCCCAGTCCGCTGCGACTCCGGTTCAGGCTGCGCTCGGCCTGCGCGAACGGTTCGAAAAGTCGCTTGAGCGTCTCTGAATCGATGCCTAGCCCTGAGTCGGCAATCTCCACCACGGCGGTGTCCACGGTCCGCGTTAGCGAAATTGTAATCTTGCCACCTTCGGGAGTGAACTTGGTGGCATTTATGAGGACGTTTCCGATTGCTTGCACCAGTCGGGTAGGATCGCCGACAAATGGAACCGCCTCATTCGGCAACTCCAAGATGAACTCGTGGTGCTCAAGAAAAGCGCGGTGGTCCTCCACGCTTCGGCGCACAACCTCGACAAGGTCAAGGCGTGTGCGCTGGAGGCGGAGCTTGCCTCGGCCGATACGGGTGATATCGAGCAAATCATCGACCAGGCGGGTGAGTTGGTTTGTCTGCCGGTCAAGCACGGCAAGCGCCCGGCGCGCTTGTTCGCCCCCGGGCGCGGCTCGTTCGAGGATGTCGATACTGCTGCGGATGGGCGTCAGCGGGTTGCGCAGTTCATGCGACAGCACGGCTAGAAACTCGGCAAGTTGAAGATTCGCCGCACGCAGCTCCTCAGTAACCTTCTTGAGCTGGCTGACCTCCAGATTGGCGGCGTCTTCGGCTCGCCTTCGACCGGCTATGTGAGAACTTCCGTCCTGATCCGGCGGCCGCTTGGAGCTGGAGTTCCCCGCACCGGGCGACGCCCTACTTTGCGATTCCGCCAGGTTGCTGCGCGCTGCTTCGAGGGCTCGCTCGATCTCCGCCAGCCGAAGACGGAGTTTCTCATTCTCAGACTTCAGCCGTTTGTTCTCGGCGTCGAAGCTCTGGGGAGAGTTGGCAGCCATCAGATCCCTTCCTTGACCTTCCTCCGACAAAAGAACAGGGGAGGCTTGTCCCCCACGACAAGAAGCCAAGTGAAGTTGCTCCCTACAGGCAATTACGACTTGTATCACCGTGCACCCCTGCCTGCAATGGCCTCTCTCGTGATTCTGGTGATAACCCCAATATTCCCAAGCATGTGCAAGGCGGAGAAAGTTGAACCGCGAGACGCTACCAGTTCGGCTAGCCGATCTAGTGGGGGAGCCAAGCAGGGTTAGCCTTTAGCCACTGGCCTGGGGCGAGCGCCCCGAGCGTGTAGTCGCCAAAGCGCGACCGGTGCAGGCGGCACACCTCGTACCCGAGATGGGCGAACATTCGTTTGACCTGGTGGAAGCGGCCCTCGGTCAGCGTCAGTTCAACCTCGACGCCTCCGCGCAGCACCAGCCGCGCGGGCGCGCAGGGTTTCTGCTCGCCGTCGAGCACAACGGTACCGCTGGCGAACTCTTGCACAAGGCGCGGCCCGGGCGCGCGGTCGAGGGTGGCTTGATAGACCTTCTCCACGTGGTGTTTCGGCGAGGTCAGTCGGTGGACCAGGGCCAGATCATCGGTGATGAGCAAAACGCCCGTGGTGTCGCGATCAAGCCGCCCAATCGACGTGACCGCTGGATTGCGCTGCAGCCAGCGGGGTGGCAAGAGATCGTAGACCCGCCGACCTTCGCGTNNCGCAGGCACAGCCTTGCGACTGGGATCGTCCTGCACCACGTCCCCGACGGTCACACGCCCGGCGGCAATCAGTTCGCGGACCTCGCGGCGGGATCCGTAGCCAAGACTGGCAAGAATCTGCTCGATGCGACGGGGTGTATGCATGTCCACCGCGAAAACCAAGTCCTAGCGGGCGCGCCGCCGGCCGGTTGAAGATCCTGGCCAGAACTGACCATGCCCGATCACGGGGCCTCGGGGCAGGTCAACGTCAGACATACACCAACTAGTCGTGCTAGCCGCCGCTCCAGCTCCCGCCGAGAGTGGTGCTGCAAACTAGCTGGGCAGCCACGATCTGGACTGCTGAAAGCGAATACCAAACGTACGTCACCACGATCCCAGCGGGAATCCCGGCAAATTGCCCGGTGCCGGTGGAGGTGAACGTACACGTGGCGGAAGCATTCACCGCGGGACATGCAGCTTGCGAGAAAGTGCCCTGGTTCTGCTGTGTGCACACGGTTTGCTCTTGTGCCGCCGCAGCGGCGCTCAAACCGGCAAACCCTGTGCACAAATGCATACCCTGAGCGGTAAAGTCGCAACTGATATNNGGTCACACCGTCCGAGCTGGCTGTCGAACCGTCGCTGCGGGAGGTAGAGCCGTCAGAACTCGTGACAGCGGCATCAATGCCACCGTCCCTTCCGCCGGAGCTGATGACACCATCCGAGGTGGCGGCCGAGCCGTCGTTGCTGCCGGCAGAGCCCCCCGTGCTCGTGACCGCGGTGTCGACAACAGCCGCGCTTGCGTCTGAGCTGGTGACGCCGTCCGAGTTAGCGAGCGAGCCGTCGCGGTTTCCGGCAGAGCCCCCCGTGCTCGTGACCGCGGTGTCGACAACAGCCGCGCTTGCGTCTGAGCTGGTGACGCCGTCCGAGGTAGCGGGCGAGCCGTCGCGGTTTCCGGTAGAGCCCCCCGCGCTGGTGACAGCGGAATCGATACCAGTGGTGCTTCCGCCTGACCTGGCCAGAGCCGCGTCTGCGCTGCCGTCTCCGGTCTGCGCACCATCATTCGTGGTCGACGAGCTCGAGCAGGCCGCCAAGGTAGCCGCGGCAAACAGGACAAACGCCCGACGTGCTTGCATTCGAATACTAGGCATGATCGTGAATTCTCCTCGCGGCGCTTGCACCGCCTTTTTGGACAACACTTGCGCTGAACCCATCCCGCGCTGTGCGAGATTCGGTTGCGAAAGCGGAGTACTTGTACACGAAGCAAGGGCAGGATGCAATGGAGTGGGAGGGAGCCCAAACCGGCCCCGCCGACGACCGGCGGGGGGGGCTCCGCACCTTCAATCCGCAAGGCGCTCCTGGAGCACCGAACGGTTTGCCTCCCGTCGTGAAATCGCGCATTTGCGTCGCGTCCCTGCGTTGCTCGTCGGTCAAATACGTCGAGTATTCTCCCTCCTCGCGCCTTGGGCCGCTCGCAACGACGCAATTTCACTCGGTCCCTCAAC
>PMBY01000061.1 GCA_003153875.1 Myxococcales bacterium
ATCATGGGCTACGCGTACGTCATGGAGGGCGGCACAGCCTGGTACAGCGCCAACCCGTACATCCAGCACACCTTCAAGAACTACATCAGCGGGTTCTACGGCTGGGCCGGCATCACCACCATCACCTGCAACATCATCATCCCGCAGATCTTTTGGTTCCGCCGCATGCGTCGGTCGATCCCGGCCATGATCTTCGTCGCTCTGGCGGTCACTTTGGGCATGTGGATGGAGCGCTTCGTGATCATCGTCATCTCGCTCCATCAGGACTATTTGCCGTCGGCCTGGCACAAGTACATCCCCACCAAGATCGACTTCGGCATCCTGCTCGGATCGTTCGGCTTGTTCTTCACGCTGGTGCTGCTCTTTGCCCGCGTCTTGCCGGTCATCGCGACCAGCGAGATGAAGGCCAGCTTGTCAGAGGAGCACTCATGAGCAGCGCAACCTTCGCAGTCTTGGGGCTGTTTTCCGACGCGCACAAGATCGTCGATGCTGCCAACCAGATTTCTCCGCGCAAGCTGGGCCGGCTGGAGGCCTACACGCCCTATCCTGTGCACGGTCTCGATCGCGCGATTGGGCTCGCGCCGTCTCGGCTCGGGCGCCTGGTCATGCTCATGGGCGTGATCGGCGCCTGCCTGGCCTTGCTTTTCGAGGGATGGGTGAGCGCGGTGGACTATCCCCTGGTGACCGGCGGAAAGGCTTTGTTCTCGTGGCAAGCCTTTGTGCCGGTGGTGTTCGAGGTCACGGTCCTGTTCGCCACGTTCACCGCGGGCCTGGCCATGCTGTTCGCGTTCAACAAGCTGCCTTTCTTTGGCCATCCGGTCTTGCACAGCAAGGCCATCAAGGACATCACCCGCGACAAACTCGCGCTCAGCATTGAAGCCGTCGGCGCGGTCCTTAATACTGAAGCCGCCTGCCAGGCGCTGCTCGACAGTGGGGCCGAGTCAGTGGAGGTCGTGCCGGTTCCTACCTGGGATCGGCCGCTCAGTCTGGTCGGGCTTCTGCGCATTATCGCAGCCATCGTCGCGGCCTGCGTAGTTGCTGGAGGGGGCCTTTTCGCCGCGGAGAAACTGATCTCCGTCGTGCCGCCCCTCATCCACATGCACGATCAGCCCAAGCTGAATGCGTTCCGGGAAAGCGCGTTCTTTGCCGACGGGCGCGGCATGCGGCCTGCCGTCGCAGGTACAGTGGCGCGCGGTCACTTGCCACCGGCCTTTTCCACCCCGGAAGAAGCGGGAATTATGCTCAGCAATCCCTTGCCGCTCACGCAGGCCATTGCCGAGCGCGGGCGCAGGGTATTCAACGACCACTGTGCCATTTGCCACGGTCTCGTGGGCAACGGCGTGCCGCTGCTTTCGCGGGCCTATGGCGGCAAGCCCGGCAATTTCCTTTCCAACGAAATTCGGGCCCGCCCCAATGGCCACTATTTTGGTGTGCTCATGCTGGGAAAGAATGCGATGCCGAGCTACGCCGCGGACTTGGACACAGACGATCGGTGGGCGGCCGTGCACTACATCAGGATTCTGCAACGGGCGCAGAATGCCAAGGACGAGGATCTGCGATGAGTCCTCCTCGATCTGCGCTGGTGCGCAATCTCCTTGGCGCAATGACTCTGATGGGTGCGGCCGGAAGCGCGTCCGTGTATTTCAGCGTCGGCCGCGAGCGCTTCTGGGTCAACTGGCTGGTGTGGACCCTGTTCCTGCTCACCCTTGGGCTGGGCAATCTGTTCCTGGTCGCCCTCGAACGCCTGGTGGGCGCGCACTGGAGCGTGCCCATGCGGCGCGTGCCCGAGCGGCTCGCCTCGCTGATTCCCTTGGCCGTTCCGCTGTTGCTCATCGCCTTTTTTGGTGTGCCTGTGATCTTTCCCTGGACATATCCCGAGGCCGCGCACAATCCCATCCTGGTCGCCAAAGCGCCGTGGCTGAACCTCCCCTTCTTTGCTATTCGCCTGGCCGTTTGTGCCACGGTGTGGATGCTTTTCTACGCCTTCTACGTGCGCGGCTCGCTTCGTCAGGATGAAAGCAAGGATCCGGCCTTCACCGTGCGTGCGCGCCGCCTGGCACCGGCCTTCATGGTGGTCTTCTTCTTCAGCGTGACCATTCTGGCATTCGATTGGATTTCGGGACTGGAGCCCGAGTGGTACAGCGACATGTTCGGCGTGTACCTTTTCGCCGGGACCTTCATTTCGGGAATCGCCGCCATGATCCTGGGCGTGCTCTCGCTCAAGGGACGCGGTCGCCTGCCCGACGTCCAGACCAAGCACATCTATAACCTCGGCTCGCTGGGTCTGGCCTTCACGGTGTTCTTCGCCTACATCGGCTTCGCGCAGTACATGCTGATCTGGTACGCCAATCTTCCCGAGGAAGTGATCTGGTTCAAACACCGCATCGAGGGCGCGTGGCAGCCGGTGGCCTTGGCGCTGCCTTTGCTTCACTTCTTCATTCCCTTCTTCTTGCTCATCGGGTCCGTGGGAAAGAAACACCCGGCTCCCCTGCGGCTGGCCGCGATTTCGGTCTTGTTGGGACATTTCGTCGACCTGTACTGGCTCATCTTCCCGACGCTTGGGCCAAAGCCGCTCTTCGGTTGGCCCGAGCTGACCATGGCATGCCTTTTTCTCGGCCTCGGGTCGTTGCAGATTCGTCGCGCCATGGGCCACGGCGCTGACATGCCTGTCGGCGATCCGTTGTTGGTCAAAGGGTTGGAATGGCGGCTATGAGCGACGAAAAGGAAACGCCAACCAGTTGGGGCA
The DNA here is from genome assembly GCA_003153875.1 of Myxococcales bacterium. Next base: position 2,747 of record PMBY01000061.1, read on the forward strand.
ACGAAGCCAAGGGGCTGGCCAATCGCTTTGCCATTGGTTCAGGTGTCGCGGTCACCTTTCTGCTTTTTGGCCTCATTGTAGTCCCCGCGCTTGTGCGCGAACGACGACCGCTGCCGCGTCCGCCTTCGGACCAACCGGCCGCGGCCAGCGTGGGTTGGCTGGATCAGGCCGAGACTCCGGCGAGCAAGGGTCGCGACCTGCCGCCCGTGGATCCGGCGACGGTCATGACGCCGAATCCGAAGCTGCTCGCGCGCGGCGAGGTGCTGTTCAAGCAGAACTGCAGTTCGTGCCATGGAGACAGCGGACAGGGCAATGGACCAGCCGCGGGCACGCTCAATCCCAGACCACGCAATTTTACCCAGCCCGCCGACTGGAAGCGTGGCTTTCACGTGACCGACATCTTCACCACGATCTCGACTGGGATCAAAGGCACGGGCATGGCCGCGTTCGACTTCATCATGCCGGCTGACCGCATGGCTCTGGCGCACTATGTCCGCTCCCTGGGCGGGTTTGATCATGGGGCCGAAGATCCCAAGGCTCTGGCGGCGCTGGCGGATTCATTCCGTTCCAAGGGCTTTCACATTCCCAATCGCATCCCGGTCAGCCTGGCCATCAAGAAGATGGTGAAGGAGCAGACGACGGCGCCGCCGCTGCAATTGCCGCCAGGCCAAGACAAGTCGGCTTCGGCCGCGCTGCTACACTTTGCGATTTCGGATCCGTCTCGCGTGGCGCGTACCGTGGCCGCCACGTCGAACCGCAACGATGTTTCAGCCGTGGCACGCACCTGGGCGGCCGGCGCACCTGACAACGGGTTCGCCTCTGCGGTGGCCGGATTGAATGCCGCGGAATGGGGCGAGATCGTGCGTGCGCTTGTTGGTCCGAAGGAGGAGGCTAAGCAGCCATGAAGCCGCGACTGGCAATCTTGCTGGGACTCTGGGCAATAGCGGCGGGACGCTCCGCGCTTGCCGGTGCGCCGACCGAGCCGGCGCTCGACGTGGGTGTGGACGAGAGGCTCGGACAAACTATTCCTCTCGACATCAAGCTCGTCGACGAGCAAGGCGATCGGGTTTCATTGCGCGACTTGATCGACAAGCCGACCCTGCTGACCCTGAACTACTTCCGCTGCGTTGGCCTGTGCACGCCGCTGCTCAATGGCGTGGCCGAGATGCT
>PMBY01000070.1:0-1670 GCA_003153875.1 Myxococcales bacterium
AGGCTTCCGTCCAGAGATCGTCCGCCGCCGCCGAGTCCCAACTCGGCATGTGGACTCCATTGGTCACGTGCCCCACGGGCACCTCACCAGCCGGCCATTGTGGAAAGATGGGCTCAAACAGGTGCCGGCTGACCTTCCCGTGCAGGCGGCTCACGCCGTTGACCGCCCCNNTTCGGATTCTGGCGGCCCAAGGCCAGTAGATCGCCAAGTGACAGGCCGAGCTTCTGCGCGGCATAGCCGCCCAGGTATTGCTCGATGAGTGCTGGAGTGAAGCGGTCAAAGCCGGCAGCCACGGCCGTGTGGGTGGTGAAGACGTTGCCCGCTCTGGTGACGGCCAGCGCGACTTCGAAGGGCTGCGCGGCCTCTTGCATGAAGCTGCGGGCGCGCTCCAACACGGCAAANNTGCCCTTCATTCAGGTGACAGACCTCTGGCTTGATGCCAAGTGCGGCAAGCAATCGCCATCCGCCGATCCCAAGGAGTATCTCCTGCTTGAGGCGCAGCTCCGGCCCACCGCCATACAGCTCGCTGGTAATCCCCCGATGAGCGGGAAAGTTTGCCGCATCATTGCTGTCCAGCAGGTAGAGCTTCACTCTGCCCACCTGGACCTGCCAGGTCCGCAGCCAGACTGAATACCCCGGCAATGCGATTTCCAGTCGCAACCACTCGCCGTTCGCCTGACGCAGAGGCGTGATGGGAAGCTGTCCGGGATCGTTGTACGGGAAAAGAGCCTGTTGGGCCCCGTCCCGGTCGATCACCTGGCGAAAGTACCCTTGCTGGTACAACAGTCCCACGCCGACTACCGGCACGCCCAGATCGCTAGTGGCCTTGAGCTGGTCGCCGGCCACATTGCCCAGCCCGCCCGAATAGATTGGCAAAGCCTCGCTCAGCATGAACTCCATGCTGAAGTACGCGACGCAGCCCAGGGAACTCTGCGGATGCTTCTGTTGAAACCACGCCGGCGCCTCAACGGCTTTCCGCCTGGTTTGCAGCAACCCATCAACGTTCTTGCGAAACGCAGGGTTGGCCATCACGCGCTCGATCTGGTCGCGCGACGCCGTCTGCAAAACAACCCAGGGATTGTGCGTGGTTTCCCACAGTTCGGGCTCAAGCCGCCGCCACACTTCGTCGGTGGCGTGATTCCACGACCAACGCATATTCAGGGCTAGCTCCGCCAGAGAATCGAATCCCTCGACTTCCGCCGCCTGATGGGGACCTATTGGGTAGCCGACGCGCTCATCTTTGCTCATGGATTGTTCCCCAGTCTTCCCTCGGATGAGATTGCTTGCTGTTGCGGAGACGTGGACGTGGCCAGAGCATCGCTCACGATGGTCTGCGCTTCCTCCAGAATACGGCGCAGATGATCCGCCCCGCTGAAGCTCTCCGCGTAGATCTTGTAGATACTCTCGGTCCCGGACGGACGCGCCGCGAACCATCCGCTCTTGGCGACCACCTTCAGCCCGCCGATGGGAGCATCGTTGCCCGGCGCGCGGGTGAGGATTGTCTGAATCTTCTCGCCAGCCAGATCTTTGAACCGCACCTGCTGCGGCGACAGTCTCGCCAGCAATTCCTTCTGTACTGGAGTGGCCGGCGCCTCGACGCGGTCGTAGAGTGGCTCACCAAACTCGCGCGTGAGGTCCTGGTAGATCTCACCCGGATCTCGGCCCATCCG
>PMBY01000070.1:1682-3668 GCA_003153875.1 Myxococcales bacterium
TAGAGCTTCCGCTTCAACTTTGCGGCGACGCGATCGATCATCTGACTGCTCACCACGGTCTTGCCCACCGCTGCGTCCGAGCGCCACCTGGGCCGGTGTTGGAGTAGATAGAAGATGGCGACCGATAGGTAGTGATTGGGGGGCAGCAGGCCCGCACTTCGAGTCACAACCCCGTGCCGATCGTGGTCGGTATCGCAGGCAAAGGCGATCTGGAAGCGATCCTTCAGGCCGATCAGCCTCTGCATCGCATACGATGACGATGGGTCCATGCGGATCTGGCCATCCCAGTCCACAGTCATGAAGCGGAACGTCGGGTCTACCGCCTCGTTCACGACCGTCAGGTTCAACCCGTAGCGCTCGGCAATCGGGCCCCAGTAGTGGACCCCGGCACCGCCGAGCGGATCGACACCCATGCTGATCTTCGCGCCGCGAATGGCATCCATGTCGATCACATTGGCGAGGTCAGCGACGTACGCATTGAGATAGTCGTGCCGGTGCGTCGTGGAGGCGTGAAGGGCCTTTTCGAGAGTGACCCGCTTCAAACCCAGAAGGTCATTCTCGAGAAACTGGTTTGCCTTCGCCTCGATCCAGGTGGTGACATCCGATTCCGCCGGCCCGCCGTTCGGTGGATTGTATTTGAAGCCGCCGTCATGTGGCGGATTGTGTGACGGCGTGACCACGATCCCGTCGGCAAGTCCTGTCTTTTGCCCGCGATTGTACGTCAGAATCGCATGAGAGACGGCAGGCGTTGGCGTGTATTCATCCCCCTGCGACAGCATGACTTCCACGCCGTTTGCGGCGAGCACCTCAAGCGCGCTGGAGAGCGCGGGCACCGACAGGGCATGGGTGTCCATGCCCAGGAACAGCGGACCGTCGATCTTCTTCTGGGCACGGTACAGGCAGATGGCCTGACTGATGGCAAGAATGTGCCGTTCGTTGAAGGCCTTCTCGAACGCCGAGCCGCGATGTCCTGATGTCCCGAAGGCAACCCGTTCCGCTGACACCGACGCGTCAGGCGCCTCGGTGTAGTAGGCCGTGACGAGTCTGGGTACGTCCACCAGCATCGATGCTTCGGCCGGCTTCCCTGCCGCGGGACTCACTTTCATGACTTCAGCGCCACCAAAGTCCCGCAACAGCCCAGACCGCCCCGATAAGAAGCACCATCCACACCAGGTCGCCGCCCCATCCCCAATGCTGGTAGCTGAGCGTTGCGAAATCGCCACCGGTGCCTGTTCTTGCGCCCAGGCGCCTCTGGATATACCGAGGAAATGGCGCCCCCCACTTGCGATAGCCCCACCCATAGCTAATCGGCCCCACGAAGAACAGGAACATGAATGCTATCCACAACCACCATTGATGAAAGATTGCCATGTCGCTCTCCTTCTTCTCGGTTCTGCTACCACCACCAGGCGCCCGTCTTGACCTTCACCCGGTTCACCACTCCGGTAGCACCACTCCTGCGGGCGTCCTTGTCGGCTTCACCCCACCCGATCCAGGTTCCGACGGTCCCCGTCAAGGTGGCCATTCCCCCGTCAACCGAGACCTTGATTTCATCACTGTGCACGAAGGGGCTCCAGAAGAACGCGTTCTCGATATTCTTCTTGATTCGTTCGTCACTCAGATATAGCTGTGGCCCGAACATCCCGGAAGCGTAGTAAGACGTCTGGCCGCCATAGGGCGAGGCGTAGTAGTAGTTGGGCCAATCGTAGTAGGTAACCCAAGACTCCGGCTCAACCTTCAGCGCGTTCCACACCAACAACACTCCCTTTGTCCGCAAGGCAACGTCCTGCGCTTCGGCTTTTTGAACAATCGAACCTACCGTCCCAGAGAGGTAGGCGACACGATTGATGACAGCCACACCTATTGTGGAGCTATCTAGCAGCGGGTCCCAGAACACGACGGCCTTCAGCTGTTCCTTTATCTCTGCATCGGTGGACTGGCCGCTCGGCCTCACCTTCAGAAGGCTATCAAGCCCCGTAACGCCCA
>PMBY01000387.1 GCA_003153875.1 Myxococcales bacterium
GCCACTGCCTGCGAGTGCGCCCCGCGCACGAAACCGAAGAGCTCGCTCTGCACCAGGTTATTGATATGGGAACCCTGAGAGGGTTCCCATGCCCTCCCGCGCTGGTGCGCGGCGAGCAAGCTCGCCGGCTCCCCACGCGACTGAAGATCGCGGCGCAGTTGACCGCCACGAAACGGCCCGGCCGGCCGCTCGCCCGGTGCACCGCCTGCGCGTACACCTCCTTGCCGACGCCTGTCTCGCCAGAAAACAGAATCGCATCCCCGGTGTTGGCCAAGAGTCGCAGCCGCTGGATCTGCATGGCCATGCGTCCTGACAGGGTAGCCACCGGGCCAAAGGGACGATTGATGTCTTCGCGGACAGCGGCCAGCGCGTCCTCGGACAACACGCGAAGCACAAGTGCGTGCCCACCCACGAACAGCAAACTTCCGTCAGCGACCTTGGTCGGGCCGGCAATCATCCGACCCTCGACAAGGGTGCCATTCTTGCTGCCGAGATCCTGCACGTCGAACGCACCCGGCCGCGGCTGCGTGACGCGCGCGTGGCGGCCCGAGACGTCACGCAGACAACACGCCGCCACGCCCGGCTGAGCCTGTGGCCGCTGTCCGATGAGTACCGCCGGGACACACATTGGACAAGCAAGAACGGCGACTCCTTCGAGTACATCTTCTACGGAAGAGTTGAGTACATTACCGACAAGAAGCCCAGTCTAGGCAACGTCAGCGTCTATATCGACGACAAGCTCGACAAAGCCGTGAGCTGCTACGACAAGAACCTGCTGGCACAGCAGGTTGTCTACAGCAAGAGAGGGTTGGCGTGGGGCACCCACACTATCAAAGTGGTCAATGGGTCGACGACGACGATGATCCTCGATGCTTTGAAGATCTATCAATAGAACAACCAAGAACTTGTCATGGGGCGGGGACAACTGTCTCCTGACGTTGCGTAGGCGGTTCGAACCTGGTTCTTCTGCGTCGCAAATTGCACCCGGCGTGCAGCACGACGGTGCGCGACGAGAGGCGATAGAGTAGTGTGATGCAGAAGAACCCCGTTCAAGTGACCTACGCACCGACTCTCGCCACTAGGAGCGATGCTGATGATATCGATCCGCGGCTTGCTGCTCTCCGGATGCGCTCTGGTCCTAGCTCTGGCCAATGGGTGCGGCCGGTCCACCGGTCTTGGCCCGAGGAGCTCCGGCGGCGCGGGCGGGGTGCTGGCTACCGGCGGCGCGGGCGGGGTGCTGGTCACTGGCGGCGCGGGCGGGGTGCCTGTGTTCTTCGGCGGGAGCATGGCGACGGGTGGCCAGGGTGGTGCCGGAACTGCCGGTTCTTGCGAGGATTCGCTGTATTTCGTCGCGCAGGACGTTTTCGCCTGCCCGATGGACTACGCCACGGCCGAGCGATGGCCCACGACTTGTTCCGTCGGTCATGGGCATCTCGGGTCCTGCAACGGTTTCTTGGCTTTGTTGGTCAGCCCGGACTCGCGGCGCAAGGAGTGCTACTACGATCCAGCGAGCCGCGCCTTGGTGGGAGCCGTGGCCCGACAGAACGTCCCGGTCTACTGCGGTTGGACTTCGCACACGCTCGCCGGGGGCAGCTATCCAAGTGATTGCCCTCTTCCCCTGCTCGCCGACCTCGGCGACTGCGTGCCGTCGACCGGCGGAACGGGCGGAACGGGCGGCGCGGGTGGAATGACTGGGTCCGGCGGGACGGTCTGTTCACCGACCGAACTTTGTACTACGGGAAGGTGCGTGGGAGCCTCCTGCGGCGACATTTGGACATGCGTCGAGGCCGATCGCGGCTGCAGCACTAGCCTCGCCGATTACTGCGGTTGTGACGGAGTCACTTTCCAGGACAGCCCAGAGTGCCCCAAGCGTCCCTATGCCTCTCGNNCCCTCGAGCAGTGTCTGTGCACCGTGGATGAAGAATGTCCAGACCCGTACAGCCATCCGTGTCTAATGAACGTCCATCACTGTGGCAACTTGGAGTAGTGAAGGGGCACCGACTGCCTAGACTAGGTGAAGGCTCCTGCCTAAGCGATATTTCTGAGGCATCTAGAAATCTGCTTCGGGACCGTGGCGCGCCCCGCTCGGAAAACACAGCGCCCCTGCTTCCCGCGGCCGTTTCGTGGTAATCGTCTCTCCGGACGTCGTGAGGGACCAGGATCTATTCGAAACACAAGAACAGCCTGCCTGTGTGGTGCGCGATCAGGGGCGTTTCGGTGGACGCTTTCAGGTTGAATCTCTGGTCGGCAGCGGGGGCATGGGGATGGTGTTTCGCGGTCGGGATCTCTTGGACGGGCAGCCGGTGGCGCTGAAAGTCCTGCGCAAACAGGGACACGACGCCGCTGAGCGACTCTTTCGCGAGGCAGAGGCGCTGGCTTCGCTTGCCCATCCAGCGATCGTGCGCTACGTGGCCCACGGTACGACCCTGCAGGGTGAGCCCTATCTCGTCATGGAGTGGCTGGATGGCGAGACCCTGGAGGATCGGCTTGCTCGCGGGGCCATCGGGCCTGTGGCAGCGGCGGGGCTGGGCAGTCGCGTGCTGGGTGCCTTGGCCGCGGCGCACGGGCTCGGCATTGTCCACCGGGACATGAAGCCGTCGAACCTGTTCCTGCCAGGGGCGGATTTGGGCCAGGCCAAGCTGCTCGACTTCGGCATCGCGCGCTGGACGCGTGATGATTTGCGGGTGACCAGGCCTGGCAAGACGCTGGGCACGCCCATGTACATGGCGCCCGAGCAGGCACGCGACGGGGAAACGGTCGACGGGCCGAGTGATGCGGGCGTCAGCGCTGACGTAGATGGCTCTCAAGCATCGCGACCACGCTGCGCAGGTTGGCGTCTTGAGCAAGCAGACCGTCGATCTTCTTGACGGCACTGATGACGGTTGAGTGATCCTTGCCTCCAAAGCGGCTGCCGATTTCCGGAAAACTCGATCCCGTGAGCTTGCGTGCCAGGTACATGGCGATCATGCGGGGCCGGGCCACAGACTGGATGCGTGTTGTCCCCCGCAGATCGTGCAGCTTGATATCGAAGTGGGTTGCCACCTCGCGCTGGATGGCCTCGATGCTGAAGCCCTGTGGGGTTGCGCTCACCAGATCCTTCAGAACCTCCTCGGCAAACTCCTTGTCGATGCTGCGGCCGGTGATCGAAGATCGTGCTGACAGTTGCAGCATCGCACCTTCCAACTCGCGAACGTTCGAGCGGATCACGGTGGCAATGGCCAGGGCCACCTCGTCGCTCAGGGCCATCTTCTCGATCTCGGCCTTGCGCTTGACAATGGCAACCCGCGTTTCCAAATCGGGATGGCCGATCTCTGCGATCAGACCCCAGGCGAACCGGCTCTGCAACCGATCTTCGACGCCCGCCAACTCGGATGGCAGTCTGTCGGAAGTGAGGACGATCTGCTTCTGCGCGAGATGGAGGACGTTGAAGGTGTGGAAGAACTCGTCCTGCGAGCTGTCTTTGTTGGCGAGAAACTGGATGTCATCCATCAACAGAACGTCCGGCGTCTCGCGATAGCACGAGCGAAACTCCTCCATCAGGCTGACGCTGCTCGGCTGCCTGCGCTGGTTCAACATCGACCGGATGAAGTG
>PMBY01000422.1 GCA_003153875.1 Myxococcales bacterium
CACACCCTGTCGGTCACGCTGCTGGGCGGGCTTCGCACCGGCGATCGTGTCAACATGGAAGCGGATATGATTGCCAAGCAAGTCGCTCGCTTCGTGGAAAAGGCCCGTGTCCTCTAATCCCCACATTGACGTCGAGAAGGCCCTCGCGGACATCCGCGCCGGCCGGCAGGTGATCGTGGTGGACGACGAGAACCGCGAGAACGAGGGCGATCTGACCATGGCCGCCGACCTGGTCACGCCCGAGGCCGTCAACTTCATGGCCGCTCACGGTCGCGGCCTCATCTGTCTGGCACTCTCCGAAGAGAAAGTGGCCAGCTTGCGCCTGCCCATGATGACCCAAGACAACCGCTCGCCGCACAACACCGCATTCACGGTCAGCGTCGACGCACGCCACGGCATCAGCACCGGCATTTCGGCGCGCGAGCGCGCCCACACCATCCGCACCGCGGTTGCGCCCGACGCCGCGCCCGATGATCTGGTGACTCCGGGGCATGTGTTTCCCCTGCGGGCAAAGCGCGGCGGCGTGCTGGTGCGCACCGGCCACACCGAGGCTTCGGTCGATCTGGCCCGCATGGCTGGCCGCACGCCTGCGGGCGTGATCTGCGAGATCATGCGCCCCGACGGTGAGATGGCGCGAATGCCGGATCTTGAGAGCTTTGCGGCCGAGCATGGGCTAGGTATCGTGCACATCGCCGATCTCGTCCAGTATCGGCTGGCACGCGAGGTGCTCGTCCATCGGGTGGCCGAGACCACGCTGCGCCCCACTGGTGCCGGGCTGCGCGCGAGCTACCGGGCCTGCCTGTACGAGGCTGACGTGGCCGACGCGGAGTATCTGGCCCTGGTGCTGGGCGACGTGGCCTCTGGCGAGCCTGTCCTGGTGCGGGTACAAACCGCCAGCCTGCTGCGAGACATATTCACCGTGACCCAGCCAGGTGAGGTGATTCAACCCACAGAATGGTTGCGCTGCATCGAGCGGGAAGGACGAGGCGTCCTGCTCTACATTCTTCCGCTTGGCCGCCGGCACATCGCAACCGCGCTGGAGAGTCTGACCGCGAGCGCCCCCCGGGACGAGCGCGCGATCTCCCACGTGGAGCCCGAGCTATCCCATACGCCTTTGCGGGACATCGGCCTCGGCTCGCAGGTGCTGGTCCAGTTGGGGGTGCGCACCATCCGCCTCCTCACCAACAATCCGCGCCGCCTCGCCGCCCTGCAAGGATACGGTATACAGGTGGTTGACTGTGTTTCCAGCGGGCCCCTTGCCGAGGTGGTACCGTTCACTGAAAGAGAGGTCAAGTAATGCCGCAAATCCATCAAGGTAATTGGACAGCCCAGGGCAAACGCTTTGCCATCATCGCCTCGCGCTGGAACGAATTCGTGGCGAGCAAGCTGGTCGAGGGCGCCATCGATGCCTTGGGCAAGACGGGCGCACGCGACGAAGACATCGAGATCTACCGTTGTCCGGGTGCCTTCGAGTTGCCGGGGCTGGCCCGACGAGTGGCCGATTCGGAGAACTTCGACGCCATCGTGTGTCTGGGCGTGGTGATCCGCGGCGCAACCCCGCACTTCGATGTAGTGGTCAACCAAACCACGCGCGGCATCGCCCAAATCTCGGCCGAGGCCAAGCTGGCGGTGGGGTTCGGCGTGCTCACCTGCGACACCATCGAGCAGGCCATCGAGCGCGCCGGAAGCAAGGGCGGCAACCGGGGCGCGGATGCCGCCATGGCCGCCATCGAGATGGCCAACCTGTACGACAAGCTGGCGGGCCGGGCCGGCGGCGCTTCCGCCCAGACCCGCCGGCGCAAATGACTTGGACCACGCCAAGATGACCCCGCGGCGCCGAGCCCGCGCGGTGGCCCTCCAGGTTCTGTACGCCCTGGAGGGCGTGGACGATGCTGATCCAGGCGTGGCGCTAGCGGCCCACCTGCGCGAATTTGGCGTTGCTGAAGATGACGGCGAAGGCGACCTGCCAGATGAGCGCAACTTTGATGAGAAACTGGCCGACACACTGGTCCGGGGCGTGTGGGCGCACCGGGTGGAGTTGGATGACATCCTGGCCCGGTTGTCCCAGAACTGGCGGGTGGAGCGTCTGGCGCGCGTGGACCGCAACGTCCTACGCATTGCGCTCTACGAGCTTGCCCACTGCCAGGCCGATGTGCCCGCGCGTGTCGTCATCAATGAAGCCGTAGAGCTGGCCAAGCGCTTCGGCTCCGAGGAAGCGCCCGCCTTCGTCAATGGGCTGCTCGACTCGGCCTTGGGTCTGCTTGGCGTGACACCCTGATATGGTGGCCGCCGGCCAAATTGGGTTTCTCCCGATCGACCTGGGCCGCTGGGATCGCTGCCCGGGTGGGGATGCCCTGGTCGTGCCCGTGTGGGCCGACGTGCGCCCTCTGCGCGGAGCGGCTGGTCTTCTCGATTGGCGGCTCAACGGTCGCCTGTCGCGGCTTCTGCGCGAGGGCCGGCTGGAGGGCGCGACCGGCGAAAAACTGCTGTTCTTTACCACCCGAGTGCCCTGGCGCCGCGTCCTGACCATCGGTCTGGGCGCCACCACCAGCTTCTCTGAGGACGCCTTTCGGACCAGTCTGGGCGTCGTGCTCGATGCCTTTCGCGGGCTGGGCATCCAGTCAGTGGGGCTGGCACTGCCCGGCCGCGACATGGACCGCATTACGCCAGAGCGGGCGTTGCGCGTACTCATCTCGGTTGCCGAGCAGCGCGAAGAGCAATACCCGGGTACGGCTTTGAGCGGGCTGACCATCATCGACGTGCCGCCCGCGATCAAGGCCATGGTCGAGACCGTGCGAGCCATCGAACGCTCGCTCGCTCGCTGACTGGTTCTCCCCTTCCCCTGTGCGCGCAATCGGAGTACCCTGAATTTCTGTGTGTGGGGCTTCTAGGCTAGGGCAATTGGAACGACGTACGGCTGGAAGATCGGTAGGTTCTAGATGATGGTGTTCGAGAAGGAACTGTCGTCACTGGAGGCGGGGAGCCATCTCTGCGCGGCGACCGTGACCCACGACGAGAGACACCAGGCCATCGCGGCTTTTCTCTACGATGGGTTGCGCCGGGGCGCATGTTGCGCCCTGGTGGCGGCGGAAGAGCATCAGTATGCCGTGTGCGGCCTGCTCAACCAGGAAGGGTTGTCGACGGCCAGCCTGCGCGAGCGTGGGGCCTTTGTGCTGCGCGATCCGCGCGAGGTCTACGCGCCTGAGGGAACGTTCGACCCAGCTCGCGCTCTCGAGCTCGCTCGCCTCGCCATCGAGAAGGCGCATGACCTCGGCTTTCACGGCTTCCGGGTGGCCGGCGCCCCTGGGCCGCTGGTCCACGATGCCGACATCTCTCCCGCCGCGCTTTCAAGGTACGAAGCCGACGTCAGCGACCTCATGCGCGCCACGCGCAGCGTGGCCCTGTGTGCCTTCGATCGCCGCCGCATGGGCACCGACCTGCTCGCAGTGATGCTGCAGACGCATCCTTTGGCCTTGCTCGGGGGGCGGCTCTGTCACAACCCCTTCTGTGATCCGCCTTCGTACAGTCGAGGAGTCGTGGGCGACGCCAAGAAGATCCACTGGATGATCAATCAGATCCTGCACGGCGAAGATGCCAGCCGCGGGCTCCACTCGAAGAACGAGGCTCTTGTCCGCGAGGCTGTCGCGCTCTCGACGCACGCCGAGCAGCAGCGACAGCGAAGCGAAAACCTGCAGCGGGCGTTGGATTCCCGCGACGCCCTGCTTGCTCTGGTGGCGCGCTGGCTCGCCCGCCCGCTGCCGCACCTCTGTGCCCAGCTCGAGTCCGTGTTGCAGGATGAGCGCGTGATCTTCGCGCGCGAGGGCTTCGAGAATTGCAGCGAATTCGTCGCCAGTCTGCAACGACTGGCGCGCGGCATGCAAAACATCGAGACCGCACTCGACCCAACGACTTGCCCAGAAGAGACCGACCTGGTGCTGATCGTGTCGGAGGCCATGGCAAGCCTAGCCGGCCTAGGGAATCGCGAGTACGCGGACATCCGGCTGGTGGCTCCCGGCCGGTTGGTCGGCTGGTGGGATCCTGCGCGCTTGCGCCAGGTTGTGCGCACACTGGTCGAGGTGGGCGGCGAGCACGGCTTGGGCTCTCCTGTGGATCTTCGTATCGAGGATCTGGGCTCGACAGCCCGCCTGACCGTGCAGTTTCATGCGTTCAGCCACGATCCCTGCTTGGCTCCCCCTGCGCGACAGCTGGATTCGAGCAGTGGCTTGTCAGGCCAGGAATCGCCTGATGACCAGCTTGCCCTGGCCCTGTGGCCGCCGCGCGAGACAATCCGCCAGATGGGCGGCAGTTTCGGCCTGTCGATCTGGGCGGACACCCGCGTGCGCATCACCATCGAACTGCCTCGCAGCGCGACCGGGTCAACCAGATCGACGGCGCTGCTACACTGATTGGCTAGCTAGCCTCTACTGAGGCGGAATTGTGACGAAGCGGAAAGTGTCCCCGCGCCGGACACGCAGCAAATGCCCGGCCTTGCCACCCGCCCGCAATGCACCCACTGCCTCTTCGGCGCTGGCAACCGGCTTGCGGTCGATCTCGACGATGACGTCCTCGGCGCGCAAGCCAGCCTTGGCAGCTCGGCCGTCGGGATCCACCCCGCTGACCACCACACCCTTGGCCCCGGGATCCATGCCCAGCATGCGCGCCATGTCGGGCGTCAGGGTTTGCAGCTGCACGCCAATCTTGTCCTTCTCAACCTGAGCATCGGCCTCTTCACCGGGCCGCGCAGGCAATTCGCCCAAGGTAACCTGTACTGTGGTGGAACGGCCGTCGCGCAGGAGCGCGACCTTGACCTTGTCGCCCACCTTCTGCCCGGACACGTAGTCCACCACGTCGGCCGCGCCNNGCCGGGCCGTTGGGCAACACCTGGCTGACCCAGGCCGCGCGCGCTGGTCCGGACTTGGTCGTCTGATCCTTCTGATCGGGCTCGCCATCCTGGCCCAACTTGGCGCCGTCCTTCACGTCACCGATGGCCACGCCCAACCAAGCGTGGCGTACGTGGCCGTCGCGGATGATCATCTGCGCTACCCGTCGGGCCTGGCTGATGGGAATGGCAAAGCCATAGGCGCCGCCCGGCCCCACGTTGATGAGTGTGTTGATGCCGATCACTTCACCCTGCAGATTCACCAAAGGGCCACCCGAGTTGCCCGGGTTGATCTTCGCGTCAGTTTGGATGTACTCGCGCATGCGCTCGCCCGACATGTGCACGTTGCGCGTGACCTTGCCCTTGCCGCTGATGATTCCGGCTGTGACGCTTTGATCGAGGCCGAGCGGGCTGCCGATGGCCAGCACCCATTCACCCACTTCCATGACGCTGGAATCGCCCAGACGGGCAGCGACCAGACCAGAGGGCGGATTCTGCAAGCGAATCACCGCCACATCCGTCTTGGGATCCGCGCCCACGACTTTGGCAGGGAACTCGCGCCCGTCGGCAAAGGTGACCGTGACCTTGCTGGCCTTTTCCGCCACGTGGCTGTTGGTGATGATGTTGCCGGCGCCGTCGATGACCACCCCCGACCCGGTGCCATGCCCGGGACCAGGCGTGGGCATACCTTCCCCGTCGCCGAAGTGGAAGAAGTGCTCGAAGAAGCGTTCCATGTCAGGCGGCACATCGTCGCGCTGAAAGTTGCGGCGGGACAGCTTGGGCCGTTCCATCTCGACGTCGATACGCACCACGCTGGGTCGCAAGGCCCGGGCCGTGGCCGCGAACGCCTGGGACAATGAACGCGCCTCCTGGGGAACCTGGGTCTTGGGGGTTATGGCCGCGGGCGGTGCGGCCGATTCCGCGACCGCGCGCGAGGCAAAACGCGCGCCCAGCCCCAACCCAGCGGCCAGGGCCACGGCCGTCAACGTCACCGAAAGAACCAGGATCCTTCTTCGCATGGTGTGCCTTTCCTCTTGCTTGCCTGACAGGCCGGCCCGCGCTACCGCGAACCATCCTACGCGAACAACAGATGGCGACACGCCTTTCTTCCCGCGATCTACGTCTTTACAAACAGGCTCCTCATGCGGCAAAAGGCTGGCCAGCCCTTGTACTGGAATCAAACCATCATCCGCCTGGCGGCCCGGCCCCGAGGCTTCCACCTCGTCACGAACGAGATCGTGTCCCACGTCCACGGGGTTGCGTCCCTGTGGGTTGGCTTGCTGCACCTTCTCTTGCAACACACCTCGGCCTCGCTCTTTCTCAACGAGAACGCCGATCCAGACGTGCGGGCCGATTTCGCCCACTGGAGCGATCAGGCCATTCCCGATGGCGCTCGCTATTTCGTCCACGCCCTGGAGGGCGCTGACGACATGCCGGCCCACGTGAAATCTGGCCTGCTGGGGGTGACGCTGACCTTGCCGATCTCGGACGGACGCCTGCAACTCGGCACCTGGCAGGGCATCTACCTGGGTGAGCACCGGTCGGACGCGGGCAGCCGAAGCATCGTGGCGACGCTGTGGGGCGAGACCAAGCCGGAGCAAAAGTGACACTACCGCAGACGCTTTCGCGGGCGTATATCTTCGCTGGCCGCGGCGAGGGAGGTTGACCATGGCACATCCACCCGATAGCAAGAAGGCGAAACTCACCTACCGCGATGCCGGCGTTGATATCGACGCGGGCGACACGCTGGTTGAGCGCATCAAGGGGCACGTGAAGCGCACCATGCGACCCGAGGTCTTGACCGATCTCGGTGGCTTCGCTGGCCTGTGCGCGCTGCCCAAGAACTACAAGAACCCGTTGCTGGTGGCCTGCACCGACGGCGTGGGCACCAAGCTGAAGCTGGCCTTTCTCATGGGCAAGCACAACACGGTTGGCGTCGATCTGGTGGCCATGAGTGTGAACGACCTGGTGGTGTGCGGNNGGGGCCGAGCCGCTGCTCTTCCTCGACTACTTCGCGTCCGGCCATCTCGAGGTGGGCGTGGCTGAGCAGGTCATCTCCGGCATCGCCGATGGCTGCAAGCAATCGGGCTGCGCGCTTATCGGCGGCGAGACCGCAGAGCTGCCCGGTTTCTACCAACCGGGCGAGTACGATCTGGCCGGTTTCTGCGTGGGCGTGGTGGAAAGAGCCTCCCTCATCGACGGCAAGACCATCGTGGCCGGCGACGTGCTGTTGGGTCTGGCCTCGTCCGGCTTCCACTCCAACGGCTACTCGCTCGTGCGCCGTGTTTTTCTCGATCATGCCCGACTCGATCTGGCCGACACACCAGCGGGGCTCGACGAGCCGCTGGGCCAAGCCCTGCTGCGGCCCACCCGCATCTACGTGCGCGCTTTGCGCATGCTGGCTGCCGCCGGCCTGATGAAGGGCGCGGCCCATATCACCGGTGGTGGTCTGGTCGACAATCCGCCGCGCATGTTGCCCCCAGGCGCGCTGCTGGCGCTGCAGATCAACCTGAGTTCCTGGACGCCGCCGCCGGTGTTCGGCCTCTTGCAGAAGCTGGGCAACGTGGACCCCGAAGAAATGCGGCGCACCTTTAACATGGGCATCGGCATGGTGGTGGCCGTGCCGGCTGGCGCGGCCGACGCGGCCCAATCGATCTTGGAAGCCGAGGGTGAGAAGGCCACCATCATCGGCCAGGTGGTGGTGGCTGACCGGCCCGACGCGCCCGTGGAGTTCATCCCATGAAGGTCGGCGTCCTCGCCTCTGGGAGTGGCACCAACCTGCAGGCGCTTATCGACGCTGCCTCGCGCGGCGAAATGGGCCCCGCGCGTCTCGTGGTCGTGGGGGCCAACGTGCCCGGCTGTGGCGCCCTCGAGCGCGCCGCCAAGGCCGGCATCCCCACCTTCCTTCGCTCGCATAAAGACTTCGCCACGCGCGAGGAATTCGATCACGCGCTCTTGGACGAGTTGCGCCGGCATGGCGTGGGGTTGCTGGCTTTGGCCGGCTTCATGCGCATCCTGACGCCGACCTTGCTCGATGCCTTTCCCCATCGGGTGGTCAACATCCACCCGGCGCTCTTGCCATCATTTCCCGGCGTGCACGCGCAGAAGCAGGCCTTCGACTACGGCGTGCGTTTCTCGGGCTGCACCGTGCACTTTGTCGATGCAGGCACCGACACCGGCCCCATCATCGCCCAGGCCGCGGTACCGGTGCTCGATGGCGACGATGAAGAAGCCCTGCGCCTGCGCATTCTGGCCGAGGAACACCGACTCTATCCTGCCGTGATTCGCGCCATCGCAGAGAGTCGCGTGAGCGTAGACGGGCGACGTGTGCACATGCGCGGTACACCGGCCGAGCTGCGCGACTCGCGGCTGCGAAGCCTGTAGTGAATTCTAAGATCCCGCTGGATACACGATCTGGATGCCGTTGACCGGCACGCGGTACGCCGCGGGAGAGGCGGTCGACGAGAGCGCGGTCGCAGTCAAGGTGAAGGTCGTTCCGGTCACGTTCTGAAACAGAATATACGTGCCCGAACCCGTGCCTGAGACGGGCGCCAGCGAGTGTCCAGGGAAGGTAGTGACTGAGTGTCCCGTCTGGCTCACGGTTTGTGTCGTCGATCCGATCTTGTATTGGTAGGTGCGAGTCGACACATCGATATACCCATAGCAATAGACGTAGACGTCGTATGCGCCGCTCATCGAGCTGGGCAAGGTCAAGTTGATCGTGATCGGCGAATTGAGATCCTTCGCTTCCAGGAAGCCATTCATCATGTGGGCCTCTCCCGAGGTGTCGGTGAAGCCAACGGTGTAAGTACCAGGCGAGTTCCAGGTGACGGACGCTGTGGTCGTGCTGCCGTCTGCCGCCACCAGCGATGGGAACGTGCCAGTGGCGTTCGTGGCGCTGTTCCAGTGAGTGGCCGGCTTGAATCCTGCAGATTCGGTGGCGGCCATCGTGGTTGTTCCCGGGGCGCCACCCGAGCGTCCTCCCACGAAGCGAACGCTGATAATCGTTGAAGTGGTCGTTC
This sequence comes from Myxococcales bacterium, assembly GCA_003153875.1. The sequence continues at coordinate 8,902 of PMBY01000422.1, forward strand.
CGCCGGTTCCGCCGAGCGCACTCGTCCCGCCGGTCACACTCGTTCCGCCGACCGCGCTGGTGCCGCCGACCGCGCTCGTTCCGCCCACCGTGCTCGTTCCGCCGACTGCGCTGCTTCCACCGACGGCGCTCGTTCCGCCGACTACACTGGTTCCACCGACTGCGCTCGTGCCGCCAGTCGCGGTCTTTCCGCCCGTGGTACTTGTTCCACCAACTGCGCTCGTTCCGCCAGTCCCGCTCTTTCCGCCCGTTGCGCTCTTTCCACCAGTCGCGCTCGTTCCGCCTACCGCACCCGTTCCGCCGGTCGCGCTCTTTCCGCCCGTTGCGCTCGTCCCACCGACAGCGCTCGTTCCGCCGATCGCGCTCGTTCCACCGATCGCGCTCGTTCCGCCGCTTGCGCTGGCTCCACCGACGGCGCTCGTCCCGCCCACCTCGCTCGTTCCGCCCACCTCGCTCGTGCCACCCGTCGTCAGCTCTCCACCTGCTCCGCCGGTCGCTGCGCCACCGACCGCGGCAGTGCCACCGCTCGCAGCATCCAGGCCAGCGGTGCCTGATCCGCCGCCACCTGCTGCTTCAGTAGACGCCTGGCCGCCCTGGCCGCCGGTACCATTGCTCAACACCCGGGGCTCCTTGAGATCTACACAGGCAGCGAACAGAATGCTTGCTGCAATGACTGGCAGGATCGGTGTGAAAACGCGTGCCAAGTTCACTTCAAACTATAGGCGAAGAGCAATGCGCTGGGAACCTCCTATCAACATGAAAGTGATGTCGGGTGATGTCGGGTGCTCTGCAATGTCGGGCAATGTCGGGAAAATCGCGCACGCCCTGACCTGACCGCGCCAATATCCAGAATCACCACGTTTGGATGGGCGACGGCGACCCGGGCCGGCGGGTGGCCAGGGTTCTAGGATCCAGACGGGTACACGATCTGAATGCCGTTGACCGGCGCGCGCACGGTCGAATGCAGCGACGTTCCCGGCGTGGCCTTCAAGATGAAGCTGGTTCCGCTCACGTTCGTAAACACGACATAGTTGCCCGCACCTGCTTCGGATGCCAGCGTGAATCCCGCAAAAGACGTGACCAGCGGTGGCTCGGTCTGTTTCACGGTATGTGTCGTCGAGCCGATTGTGTACTTGGAAGTGCGGGTATCTCCCCAGGTCATGTCTTCGAAGCAATAGACATAGACGTCGTATCCGCTGCTCATCGAGCTGGGCAAGCCGCTGACAGTGACAATCGCTGGCGAGGCAACCGCCCGCGGATCAAGGTAGCCATTCATCATGCGCACGTTGCCCGGGGAGTCGGCCCAACTGAGGCTCCAGGTGGCGGATGTCTCCAGGCTCGCTATCGGCGTGGTCCAGGTAACGGACACGGAGGAGGTGGTGCCATCTGCCAACTTCAGCGATGACAGTGTGCCTGTGTTGCTCGCGGCGCTGTTCCAATTCGCGGCCAGCTTGACTCCTGCGGATTCGGTGGCGGCCATCACGACCGTCCCGGTTACGCCCGAATCGCCAGGCGGCATCCCACCCACGAAGTCAATGCTGACGATCATCGGCGTGACCCCAGCGTCCGCCACAGTTCCCCCGGTGGCAGTCGTGCCGCCGGTTCCGCTCGTCGCGCTCGTCCCGCCGGTTGCGCTTGCCCCGCCGCTTGCGCTCGCCCCGCCTGTTGTACTTGCTCCGCCGGTTGCGCTCGCTCCGCCGGTTGCGCTCGCTCCGCCGCTTGCGCTGGCTCCGCCGGTAGTGCTGACCCCGCCCGTCGCGCTCTTTCCGCCACTTGCGCTCGTCCCACCGGTCGCGCTCTTTCCGCCAATTGCACTCGTCCCGCCGATTCCGGCAGACCCACCGCCTCCGAGGTCCGACGGCGGACGGGCATCAATCCCTGCACCGCCCGTCGACGTTGCATCAGCCGCGGCGTCCACAACTAGGTTTCCTGCCGTGCCACCCGCCGCTGTCCCCCTGGTTCCGCCCGTGGTCGGCACCCCGCCCGCCCCGCCCGTCCCTGTCCCACTCGTCGTAATGCCACCGACCGCAGCGCTGCCTCCCGAACCACCGCCCGCAGCATCCGGGCCAACCGTGGCTGATCCACTGCTGCCCCCTGATGCCACGTCAGTGGACACTTGGCCGCCCTTGTTGCCGGCATCCTCGCCCCGCACCCTTGGCTGCGTGAGATCTACACAGGCCGCAAACAGCAAGCTCGCGGCAATTACTGGCAGGACCGGTGTGAATACGCGGGCCAATTTCATTCCAAGCTATTGTCAGAGGGCGAGGCGCACGAGGAACCTTCACTAGATACTTCGGGTGCTGTGCCGGCAATCCTTAGCGCGGCACCGACGGACAACTCTGGGCCGGGCCCCCGACACCTCGACGGCCCATCCGACCTGCACCGACATCAACTGACGTCTCGCAAGCAGGCGCGCGCGAGACGGCCACCGATGAGACGCGGCGCTGCACACACCCAGACTGGCTTGTTCCGCACCGCCGACCTGGGCCGCGTGTTGATTGACTTCGCGTCCCCGATGGGAAAGATACTGCCCCTGACACCGACGGAATCGGAAACCAACAGAACTACCAACTGCGCCGGGGTGGCGAAATGGCAAACGCGGCGGACTTAAAATCCGCTATCGCGAAAGCGACCTATGGGTTCGAGTCCCATCCCCGGCACGGAAGAATCACCTGCGGAATCTGTCTCCACAGGAACGACCACCAGCCGCCACAGCCCGCGGACCCTTGTTTGCCCGCTCAGCGGCGCCCGAGGCGGCCCACTTTTCGATAAAGGCGTCGAGGTTCTGGCCCATGCCGGGCAGCATCGCAACCGAACGCGGGACATTGGGTCGAGGGAATCAGTCACCGGCGGTGTTCACCCTGGCGCGCACCTGGAGGTATCCGCTCTGACTCTTAGGCTGGCGCCCGACATCAGGACTATTCGTATAGCTCCTGGTCCTCTGTAAAACCGAGGTCACCTTCGCCTCCGGCGATAAGCACCTTCCCTGTGCCCAACAAGGTCGCTGTGTGGGCCCACCTCGGCCATGCCATGCTGCCGGTGGCTGCAAATGTCCCAGCCACTGGGTCGTATAGCTCCGCGCTTCCCAATTCGTCTCCGCCGGCAATGAACACCTTACCATTCAACAACAACGTCGCCGTGTGTCCACTCCTCGGCTGGGTCATGCTGCCAGCGATCGCGAAGGTCCCAACACTGGGGTCATATAGCTCCGCCCGCGCGTCGCCACGGTACCCGCTGACGACAAGCACTTTCCCGTTGGGCAACAACGTCGCCGTGTGTCCATACCTCCCGAGGGACATGCTCCCCGTTGCGCTGAATGTTCCCGCACTAGGGTCGTACAGCTCTGCGCTCCCCGCGTAAAGGAGCTCCGTGCCGGCGATGAGTACCATTCCGTTGGGCAACAACGTCGCCGTGTGTCCATACCTCGCCCTAGTCATGCTGCCGGTGGCTGTGAATGTTCCCGCCGCCGGATCGTATAGCTCCGCACTCGCGAGAAAGTCCAGATACTGGTCTGCCTGTCCCCCGGCGATGAGCACCTTCCCGTTGGGCAGCAACGTATCCGTGTGTCCACACCTCGCCACGGTCATCCCGCCGGTTGCGCTGAACGTTCCGGCCGCCGGATCGTATAGTTCCGCACTTGCAAGTGAATTCCCGTTGTAGTCGCATCCGCCGGCGATGAGCACCTTCGCGTTGGGTAACAAGGTCGCCGTGTATCCATTCGTCGTCACGATCAGCCCGCCGGTGGCTGTGAATTCCCCAGCCGCTGGATCGTATAGCTCCGCGCTCGTGAGTCCATTCCCGTAGTAGTCCCATCCGCCGGCGATAAGAACCATCCCGTTAGGCAACAAGTTTGCCGAATGTCCACTCCTCGCGACGATCATGTCGCCCGTCCGCACGAAGACTCCTTGCAGCCCTGTGGTGGTGGTCGTACCCGCAGAACTGGTCGCGCCTCCGGTGGCGCTGGTCGTGCCCCCGGGCGCGGTAATGTTCCCCCCGGCGTTGCCGGTCATACCTGCGAAGCTAGTCGCACCTCCGGTGGTGCCGGTCGTGCCTCCGCTGCCGCCGGGGCTGCTCGCGCACGAGGTTGCACCCACGGTGACGACCAAGATGGATACCAAGGTCAGTTTCAGAAACGCAGAACACGCGCGATTCAACATGGATCCTCCGGCTGCATCACGTCGGCGAGTGTACCCGGAAACAGCCGCCGAAAGAACCCGGCTCGCACGCCGGCCCCGCGGGCCTCCCAACGCGAGTTTGGCAGCCGGGCGAGTCCGATTGGCGAAACACGCGCCAGACGCGAAGCCACGCAACCACCCGAGCAGTCTCAGCCAAGGCCGAGAACACGAAGGCCCGCGCGGGCGCCCTCGCAGCGTCGGATTCCGAGACATCACTGTCCCACCCCTTGCACAGCAAGCGTACAGACCGTACACTTCGTCTTGGAGGATCGCCATGCCCAGCAAGACCTGCGGCGCCGAAAGAGCGCGTGCCCATTTGCCCGACCTGCTCGACGACGCCCACCAGGGGGCGTCCACCATCATCACCAAGCGTGGCCGTCCCTATGCGGCCCTGGTTCCTCTCGCTCAGAGCGCTCTGCTCCGAAAGGGACCCTCGCTCCTCAAAATGAAGGGCTCCGGCGCCGGCTTGTGGGGTCGCAGTCCGGCGCGGGCCGTGGCAAGGCTGCGAGATGAATGGCGATGAGTCTGGCTCTGCGTATTCCGGACAACGCGACGGTACTCTTTGACACCAACCCGATCATCTACGTGCTCGAAGGACATCCTCTCGCGACTCGGTTCGAGCCGATCTTTGCCGATGTCGAAACCGGCCGGATTCAAGCGCTGGTCACGCCCATCACGCTGGCCGAGGTTGTGTCTGGACCCCTGCGAGCCGGCAAGGAGGCCCTGGCACAACGCTATCGCAACACCCTGACCAACGGGCCAGGGTGGACTCTTCGTCCTCTGGATGCAGACATCGCCGTGCTAGCCGCCCGCCTCCGCCTACGTCACGGCCTGAGACTGCCGGACGCAATTCAACTTGCAACCGCGGTTCACGAGGGCTGCCATGCCCTGATCAGCCACGACCGCGATTTCGG
>PMBY01000478.1:0-2919 GCA_003153875.1 Myxococcales bacterium
ATTCGTGCCTGCGGCGCCGTACAAGACCATCCCCACTCTCCTGCAATTGAACAAGGCTCTGGACTCTGTCCACGATGTTATCTGGCGCGAAACCAAGCAGGCCCAGGTGCGCGAGCTGATCTTGGTCTGTGCGGGCCTTTTCGTTGAAGCGACGGCCGCCGATTTCCGTGCCGTGCCCGGCGGGACAGTGGACGTCACGGCAACGGCCATCAATCGCTCGCCCGCGAAGTTCACCGTGCGTGAGATCCACTTCCCGGGTTCCGAGACTGCGACGAGCAAGAGCGCACTTGCCTCCCTGGAGGTGAAGCGAACCATTCGTGTCCCGGATACCACGGCATTGACCACCCCCTACTGGCTGATTGCGCCGCCAAAACCGGGTCTCTTTCACGTCGAGGATCCGGCGCTGCTCGGCATGCCCGAGGTTCCGCCGCCGCTCGCCGTCGAGTTCGTGCTTGCGGCTGGCACGTCGACCCTGACCGTCCGACGGCCCATCACCTTCAAGTGGACCGACCCAGTCGCTGGTGAGCGCTATCGTCCCCTCGAAATCACGCCACCGGTGCTGATTCGACCTGTGAGCACAGTCTCGATCTTCCCCAATCGCGAGCCGCGAACTTTGGGCGTTCGCCTCACCGCAGCGGCTCCGTCGATCTCGGGCACCGTGCGGCCCGAGATCCCGGCAGGCTGGTCGATATCACCAACCAGCGCCGCCTTTGCACTGGCGGCCAAAGGTGACGAAAAGGAGATTGTGTTCCGCATTCAACCGGGCGCCACAGAGAAGAACCGCCAAGCAAGGGGCGTCCTGCATTTCGTGGCCGAGGTCGGCGCAAAGCGATTCTCTCTTGGCCAAATCCGCATCGAGCACGACCACATCCCCATAGAGACCATTCTTGCCAAGGCCGACGTGCAGTTGGTCACCTTCCCGCTCGAACGCAAGGGAACCAGGATTGGCTATATTCCAGGCCCTGGCGATGAAATCCCCGCCAGCCTCGGCCAGGCCGGCTACCTGGTGACGGTCATCAGCGACTCGGTCCTGGCCGACGCGGCTGCCAGCCAAAGCGCCGCCGCGCTTGCCAATTTCGATGCAGTCGTAACAGGCGTGCGCGCCTTCAACAGCAATGCACGCTTGCGCGCAGCCCAGGCAGCTCTTCTTGCCTACGTGCAAGCGGGCGGCACCTTGGTGGTTCAATACAACACCAATAACCGCTTGAGCCCCCTCACCACGCCCATTGGTCCGTTTCCCCTCGAAATCGGCCACGAACGTGTGACCGACGAAAATGCCCCAATCAAGTTCACCTCGCCCGCCCACTCCCTCCTCAGTTTTCCCAATAGGATCGCCGAACACGATTTCGATGGCTGGCTGCAAGAGCGTGGTCTCTACTTCGCCTCCCATTGGGACGCCCGCTATCAGACCGTCATCTCCATGAGCGACCCCGGCGAGCCCGCCCTGCCCGGCGGCATCCTGGCTGCACAATACGGCAAGGGAACTTTCATCTACACCGGCCTGGCATTCTTTCGCCAATTGCCGGCGGGCGTGCCAGGCGCCTTCCGCCTCTTTGCCAATCTCTTGGCCGGCATAAAGGAACCCCATGCCCCATGAGCCGGAGCCGGCGGCGCGCGGAGAACTTCGCGCAACGCCACCGTTTCTCAGTTGGGCCGGCTTCTATTGTGTCCTGGCCGGCGCCCTTCTTGCCGAAATCGTGCTCTTCATAGCCATCACCCTCGCCTACCGATGAGCGCGCTCGACTGGCTGGTTCTTTTCGGCACCCTGGGCGTCATTGTGGCGTATGGGGTGTGGAAGACGCGCGGCCAGCAGGACATGGCCAGCTATCTGCGGGGCGGCTACCAGGACCGGTGGTACACCATCGGCTTGTCGGTGATGGCCACCCAAGCCAGCGCGGTGACCTTCCTGTCCACACCTGGCCAAGCCTACCAAGACGGCATGGGCTTTCTGCAATTCTACCTTGGCCTGCCCCTGGCCATGATTGTGCTGTCGGCAGTTTTTGTACCACGCTATTTCCAACTGCGCGTCTACACTGCCTACGAGTTTCTCGAAAGTCGCTTCGACCGCAAGACCCGCCAGTTGGCGGCCTTCCTGTTTCTGCTGCAGCGGGGGCTTTCCGCGGGCATCACCATCTACGCGCCCGCCATCATCCTGTCCACGGTCCTGGGCTGGCCGCTGCGCCTGACATGCCTGTGTATGGGTGGCGTGGTGATTCTCTACACCGTTGCAGGGGGCACGCGCGCCGTCAGTCAGACCCAGAAACATCAGATGATTGTGATGCTGGGCGGGATGGTGGTCGCCTTCGTCGTTATCGTGAGGCGCTTGCCGGCTTCAGTGTCTTTGGGCAACGCCTTTCACATCGCGGGCGCCCTGGGTAAGTTGAACATCATCGATTTCTCGCTCGATCCAAGCCGACGCTACACCCTTTGGTCCGGCCTGCTGGGTGGCTTCTTCCTGGCCATGGCCTACTTCGGGACTGACCAGTCGCAGGTGCAGCGCTATCTCGCTGCCCGATCCATTACTGAAAGCCGTTTGGGCCTGCTTTTCAACGGACTGCTCAAGGTTCCCATGCAGTTTCTGGTGCTGCTGGTCGGCGTGATGGTTTTCGTTTTCTATCAATTCAATCTGCCGCCGGTCTTCTTCAATCAGCCGGAACTGGCCCGCGTCTATCAAACGCCCCACGCGGCCCACGCAGCCGCCCTGGAACGCGACCACGTGGCCGCCTTCACGCACAAGCGCGCCGCCATCGAGCGTCTCGACGACGCCCTCAACCGGCACGACGCGACCTCCATCGCGGTGGCCGAGCGCTCGGTGCGCGAGAGCGAGGCGAGCTTTGCCGCAATTCGCGGCGAAATGAAACAAGTCGTGGCCGCGGCTGTGCCGCAGGCGAATACCAAGGACGCGGACTATGTCTTCCT
>PMBY01000478.1:2930-6382 GCA_003153875.1 Myxococcales bacterium
AAGAATGCCAGCGACGCGCACTACGTTCGCGCCGCGCGCTGGTTCACGGCGGCCTGGGGAATTCTGGCCCTGCTTTTCGCCATTTTCGCGTCGCTGCTCGACAATCTCATCCAGGCGGTCAACATCCTTGGCTCCCTCTTTTACGGCACCGTGCTGGGCATTTTCACTGTGGCGTTCTTCCTGCGCCGGGTGCAGGGAATCGCGGTGTTCGTCGCCGCTCTGCTTTCGGAGGCGCTGGTCATCGTCCTCTTCCTGAGAACCAACGTCGGCTTCCTTTGGTACAACGTCATCGGATGCGCAGCCGTGGTGCTGATTTCCGCAACCGCCAGCGCGTTTCTGCCGAGGGCACGCGGGGCGGCGACGCTCGGGAAGCTGGAAGGGATGTGAGGCACGACGATGAATTCTCTCACATGGTCGGCGCCCGGCGGCTTGCGTGACGTTCGCAGGGATATTGGGGTATTCTCTGCAGGCTAGTAACCAGGGCGAACCCCATGTTCACAAGGCTTGCACATCGGCTCGGACACCTCGCCGAAACCCATCGCCCAGCTTCCGGTTCTACGCAGCCGGTTGAGCCCGAACTCACTCGGCTTCTTACAATGTTTACGGCAGCACTCGCCGTTCAGGTTGGGCACGACCGTCGGTTGCTGTGCGATCTCTTGGCCGCCCACGCCCAAAAGGTGCCCCGCCTCTCCCGGAACGATGCGCTGGTCAAGCACCTATACGATGACTCGACCCTCTGGGCACCCCTTACGGGTGTTCAGTTGATGGCGCTTGGGCACGTACTGCTGCGGTTCATTCATAGTCACGTGAGCCAACTTGCCTCGCTCACGGCGAAGGGCCCGGATTGTGTTCCGGGCATTTTGCGCCTCTGCCAATTGCTCGAAAGAGGCGCATCCGAATATATGTTCTTGCTTCACAAACCGCTCGCGATTGCAGCAGGACGTGGGCTCCAAGTTCACGGTGCTCGGAATCCGCTTCTGCATTCCCGCGAATACTACGAAGCCACGCTTCAGGCGTTCTACCGTGACGTACCCGGGCTCATGTTCTTCGACTATCAACCAGAGTCGAGCGCGCCCGTCCTCCGGACCGCCATCGAACTCAAGTTGCGTGAAGCCATCGGAATCGGCGCCTTTCAGGAACAGTCAGGCAAATTCAGATTCATTAGTGTCAGCCAGATCATTCACCTGCGAAGCAAACTCAAGCTTGACTCAGTCGTACCGTTGTCACACGTGTCGCGCATCTACCGTTGGACAAACCATGCACTTCAAGGGAGCCGCCGTCCCGCGCTGTGCCTGCTTTGGTTCGCTATGGACTATCTGCGACCGTTCCTGCGTGGCGCGCGTGTCCGCCCCAACCTTATTACATCGAACCCGGTCTGGTCCCACCTCAGCGATGAGGAGCTTGAGAAGGTACTGCGAACGGAGCTTAGGATAGCGCTCGATGCGCAAGCGATCGGCGTTGAAGGAAGGACTGGGCCCTCGCCGCAATCCCCAAGCCTGGCTAACAAGTAGGCGTCTGATCCGGCCGCAGCTATAGGTATTCCACTGTCACGCCGAAATTTCCCGGCGCGTGGTAGGTGCCAGAGTTTTCATGAGCGCGATGGCCGCGGTGATGGTTTCAGCGTGAACATCCGGAGCGAGATATCGAGTACAATTGCTCATGACCGACTCCCCCCTTGTGGCTCTGCGTCTTGTGTCTCTTACCAGGCCCGAGCGTAACCCACGGTCCCGGTGTGAGTCGGTCGTTCCATTCAGACTGGGCAGACAACCATGGACCTCAAGACCACATCCGAGACCCTGGACATCGCCACCCTCAACGCCTGGATCGACTCACAGAGGCAGGAGGACCTTCATCTAGATTTCAAGCTTCTGCAGTCGGCGCCAGCCCTCACCAGGGATGACCGCAAGAATCTCGCCAAGGCAATCTCTGGCTTCGCCAACTCGGATGGTGGGCTGATCGTCTGGGGTGTCGACTGTCGAAAGGACTCCATAAACGTCGACTGCGCGTCTGGGATGGTTCCCGTGAAAAACCCGGCGGCGGTCCTCAGCAAGCTGCAGTCCATGACCGGCGACGCAACCGTTCCAATCGTCGACGGGGTCATTCACCGGGTGATCGAGAACTCTGCGGATAGCGGAATCATCGTCACGTACATACCGCGGAGCGATGCGGGGCCACACATGGCGATGCTGGGTGAGAACCGATACTACAAGCGAAGCGGTGACAGCTTCTACCAGATGGAGCACTTCGATCTGGCTGACATGTTCGGCCGAAGACCAGTTGCTGTCCTGCGCGTGAACCTGAAGCCCGCGACGGGCGCAGTCTTCAGCGGATTGGAGCGCAGCACTGAGGCCCAAGCTATCGTGGGAATCGAAAACTCTGGAAGAGGTGTTGCGCGCTTTCCCCTTCTCAAGGTCACCATGGCGGCGCCGTACAAATTCTACGCATACGAACGCGAGGACAGCGGAACTTCGGGAATGCGGGTCCTTGCTAGGGGCGGGCCCGAGCCGGCCTGGCGCTTGTACGCCGGTGGAGCCGACGTTGTCGTTCATCCCGGAACCACCTTGGATGTAACAGTCATTAGCACGGGCGTCGCGGAATCCACGGCGTCTCTTCCTGACTTGGTGGTGGACTATGAGCTGGCCGCGGATGCTTTCCCATTGAAGAAGGGCAGTGAGAGCCTGGCCGGAGAGCGGCTTCTCCAGGTTGCGAAGGAGGCAATGGATCGGTCGTCTCCTCGCAAGAAGTAAGGGGCCCGCCGCGGGGTAGGTGCCATCGACAAAGCGCGGTGGTGGTGCCAGACGCTTGATTGANNGCCGGGGCGGCCATGAGTGCGCGGATGGCGTCGAAGACGGCTTTGAACTGGGAGTCGTATTTTTGTTCGAGGGAGGTCAGCTTGCGGGCCAGGTCGACGTGCGACGAAAGGAGTTCGCGGAGACGCACGAACGTCCGCATGATCTCGACGTTGACCTGGGCGGCGCGCTCACTGTGCAGCACGCTCGACAGCATGGCCACGCCTTGCTCGGTGAAAGCGTACGGCGGGGTTCGGCGGCCACCCCAACTTGAGATCACAGATTGTGATCTCAAGTTTGTGGCCTCGTCGAACGAGAGCTGGAACATGAAATCGTCCGGGAATCGGGCGAGGTTACGCTTGACCGCTTGAACCAGTGCCCGCGTCTCGACGCCGTAGAGCGTGGCCAAGTCCGCATCGAGCATGACCTTGTGCCCGCGGACAAGGAGGATCGGCCGGCTTGCCCCGCCTGCGCGCACGAGGGCGAGGCCATGCAATGGTGGCCTTGCTGGCGCCGTGGTGGGCTCGTTACTCATTGGACCTACCCAGCCTTGCGCTGCTGAGCGACGAAGGCCTCAACGATCTCGATGATCTTGTCCTGCTGTCGGCGGGGGAGGCGGGAGACTTCGTGAAAGGCCTTGCCAACTCTCCCGACCGGCCCGCT
>PMBY01000134.1 GCA_003153875.1 Myxococcales bacterium
CTATACAAGAAGGCCAAGGAGTACGGCGGCGTGGTGATCGTCCACGGCTTGTGCAATCAACCGGCGGCGATCTTCAAGCTTCTGCGCCTGGATCAGGTTCTTCAGGTGTGAGGGCGCCCGGCGATCGGTTGCCGCCGATGCCTCGGAATCTGAACGCATTCGCAAAGCGATGCGTGCTTTCGAGCAAAAGCGAGTGCCTGGAACGAATGGCGCCGCTGGGTGAAGGCCACCTGCGACAGGCTATCTGGGAGTGCATCGAGCACTACTACAACGAACGAGACAACCAGGCCCCCGGACAGTGACCTGATCGACGGGGAGGAGCCTGAACTGCGGCCAGGGCGCCCTCACACATCCGTAGCGGTCAGACGACCACGCAGCTCGAGTTTGTGGCCATTGATCAAATCGACGGGCGAGGCGTAGCACGGCAACTCATCAGTCAGGGGAAACTCAGCGATGCGGTAGGCCGCTGCCACCAGCTCCGAGCAGAACCAGCGCTGGTCTGGCTTGACCGGACGCCGCGTGGCAAAGATCAACGCAAGGGCGAAGCGCACCAAACCAAGCACGTCGTACGGGAGGGAGAGTTGCTGGAACCCGAATCCAAGCGCGGTTTCGCGTGCTGGGTCAGCTGCGCCCAGGGTGCAGTAGAAGATCCCGTCTGGATAGTGATGGAGCAGCCGCGACACAGGAGCGAGACGCACACCCTTGCCCACGGCTTCCAAACAGTAAACGCGCTCGCGGTAGCGAAACACCAACCCCGCGTGCGAATAGCGACTGTGGGTGGCAAGTCGGATGAGCCGGCTCAATACACCACCGCCACGAAACAAGAGCACGTCCCCGCTGCGCATCGAGGCCCGAACCCCCTCGTCCTTTCCCGCAACGTAGAAAAGCACCTGCTTGGTGGCCACTACCATGCGCTGCCGCGCCCGCTCGCCTGCCTCACGTCGATGCTGCCTGACTCCACCTTCTCTATTTTCCATGCGGGGACTCTACCCTCTTTCAGCGCCTGGCAAGAAGCCCTCCGCATGCAGCTCAGCCGTGCGATACTTTTTGTCGAAAGCCGACACTTCGTGCCAGTATGAGGTAGCGCGCGCTGTGCGCCAGGGGCCGGCGCCTTTCCACCTGAGGTCATGATGGTAAAAGGTTCTGCAGTTGGGTTCACACTCTTGTTGGCCACCATGGCCTGGTCGACAGACGCGAGGGCGCAGTCGCCTGCCTCGCCGCCCGCATCGGCGCGGACCGCGCCCGCCGTCGCCCTTGACCGGGTGCTCGCCCTGTGCGCCAGCCGGGATGTCGAGGCACGTCGCTACTGCATCGATACGCTCGTGGAGACCGGCGACCCGGGCCGGCGTGCGCGCCCGATGCTGTACCAAATGGCTGCCGATCCGGTGATGTACGATCAGGCGGCCCGTGCCATCGTCCAGCTCTACCGTGAGCCGGCGCCTCCGCGCCCGGGCCGGCCCGTCGGTCCGCCGGCGCCGATGGGGGAAGTGAGCGCCGTATCCCCGACGCGCCCCGACCCAGGCCGCGGCCGGCTCATCCTCTTCCCCACCGCGTACACCACGGAGAAGGGTAAGGTCAGTTTCGCGACCATGGATTTGGGTTACTGGGACATCAATTACGGCATCAGCGACAACGCCGAGATTGGGGTGCGCACCGGTCCTCCCGTCGGCGTTTTCACCGCGATGCCACAGCTTAAGGTCTCCTTGCCCTTCGACGGGGGCGCCGTCGCCTTTCACGGGCTGGGCGGCTTCTTCGTGCCGGTTGTGGGCAGGAGCAGCTGGACCCTATACATCGTTGGGGGCGGTCCAACGCTGTCGCTGGGGAAAAATTTCATCTTCAACATCGGCACCGAAGTGTACGGACTCTTCGTGGATCACTACAGACTGGGCGTGGTCCTGCCCTATGCCGGCGTTTCCTTTTCCCTCGGGACGCGGGCTTCGCTCGGCGTTGAATTCGTCGCCCCAGGCGCGTTCGCGGGCAGCGACTCGTCCTTCGGCTACATCGAGTTTCTGCTGTACGGCCTGCGCATCAAGGGCGAGAGCATGTGGGGCGACATCGGGTTCGCCGCCCCCTTCTGCAAGGGCGGCTGTGGCGATTTCTACCGGGTGCTGCCCTTCGGCTTCCCACTGTTGAATTTTGGTTTCAACATCTGAAGAATCGCGTCGATGTCCCGTCTTCGGGCAACTCGGACGGGCTATGGCAACGGGTACCCTTCGATAGGGGACGCTGGAAACCTTTTTTAGGATTTCATACGACGAGGCCGGAGTACAATGCGCCTTATGCGCAAGATCGTTCTGGCAATGACGTTGTCCCTTTTGGTATCCATCTCCCTCGAAGCCCGCGCTCAGTTTCGCATGATGCCAGGCGTTAGGGTCGCGGGGCCACCGCCGGTGTTGCGCCACGAGCTGGCTCCAGTAGCGCCTTCGCACAGGCACCAATGGATCGCCGGTTACTGGGGCTGGCGCGGTGGCGCACACATCTGGATCGGCGGGCACTGGGCGCTTCCGCCCGGACCTGGATATGCGTGGGAGCCCGCGCGCTGGGAAGACGTGAACGGATCGTACATGTTCTACGACGGCCATTGGAGGACAGCCGAGCAGGTGGAACCGATGCAAGTCTATCAGCCGCCGCCTCCCCCGGTTGCCCAGGTGGTGACCGAAGTCGAGCCCCCTCCGCCCATCGTGGAAGTACGCCCGTCCATGCCCTTCGTAGATGCGTTGTGGTTGCCGGGGTACTGGCATTGGAGTGGTCACCGACACGTTTGGGTCGGGGGCCGTTGGTCGGCGCGTCCCGAGGGACATGTCTGGGAAGCGCACCGTTGGGATCACCGTCCTGATGGCCGATGGGCACAGCAGCCCGGGCACTGGCATCCAGAAGACCATCGCCCGGATAGCAGGGGCCGGCGCTAAGGGGCGCGGCCGGCATCAGTCCGACAGCGATGTCACACCCCCCGCGGGCATCTGACGGTCAACGACGGCCAAGCTAGCCAGCGATGGCCTACTTCCACGCCTGGGCGCTCGCCTTTCTCTTCACCCAGATGGTGGAAGTGCCCATCTATACCGTTGGCCTGCGGGTCGGGCTATTGCCAGCCTTTGGCGCCAGCGCCATCACCCACCCGATCTTGTGGTTCGTGATTTTCCCCCACCTTCACATCTCCTATATTTGGCTAATCGTGGTCGGCGAAAGCTTCGCCTTCCTGGTAGAGGCCGCCTACTTCGCCTTCGTTTTTCGCCGCCGCCGTGCCCTGCTGTGGTCCGCTCTCGCCAACGCCGCCAGCTTCGGTACCGGCATGTTCAGTCGCTGGATGTTCGGGATGCCGTAGATCCTCGACTGGCAGAATGCCAAGTGCCCCAGCGTCTCTGTTGTTTCGTTTCGCTTGTCGCGGGATTAGGGCTGCCATTCACCTGCGGCCGTAAAGTGTTACAGTCATGCAATGTCGAACGCTCGGCAATGGGTGGCCGTGGCATGTTTGGCCATCCTGCCCGCGTGCCGAACCCCGATGAACGTGGGCGGAACCCCGACGAAGAGTGGCGATGCTGGTGCGCCGGTGGCTCCGTCCGACGGTCCTGCGGAAGTCGCGCCGGCGAACCTGTGTGGCGACGTGGCACAGGTGGCCGCAGGTTTGCAACACGCTTGCGCCCTCAAGGACGACGGGACGCTGTGGTGCTGGGGCGCCAATGGCTTTGGCGAGCTCGGCGATGGGAGCTTCGACGACAAGGCGGCACCGGTGCCTGTGACGGCGCTCGGGTCCGATGTCATCCAGGTAACAGTAGGCAGCTCTTACACCTGTGCTCTCAAGCGCGATGCCACGCTCTGGTGCTGGGGCAAGAACGGTAGCGGTCAGCTTGGTAACGATACGACAACCGGCTCCTCGACCCCGACGGCGGTAGCCGCTCTCGGGTCAACCGTCGTCGAGGTGGCCGCTGGCGGCATCGAGACCTGCGCGCGCAAGGCGGATGGTACACTTTGGTGCTGGGGATTCGGCAACTTCGGCGACGGGACAGGCTGGAATGGCCACCTCGCTCCGACCCCGGTGACGGGGCTTGGGTTCGATGTCGCCGGCATCTCGATAGGCCAGAGTCACTACTGCGCGCGGAAAACGGACGGCTCGCTCTGGTGCTGGGGCTGGAATGCTGCGGGCCAGCTCGGCGATGGCACGCTGGTCGACAGTTACACGCCCGTCGAGGTGACTGCTCTTGGCCATGCGGTGTCCAGTGTCTCGGCAGGCTCGCAAGCTACCTGCGCGCTCAAGACAGACGGAACGCTCTGGTGCTGGGGATGGGAATATGGTGGCCCAACGCCGACCCAGGTGGCAAGCCTGGGCGCCAATGTCGACGAAGTATCGGCGGGCGGAGGCCACACTTGCGCGCGTACAGGGGACGGTGCCCTCTGGTGCTGGGGCCAAAACAATGATGGACAATTGGGCGACGGCAACACAAGGTATCGGGACGCGCCGGTCCAGGTCACGGCGGCAGTGGGGTTCCTGCACGTGGCGGCCGGCGATGGCTTCACGTGTGCGGTCCAGGTGGGTGCAAAGTTGAGCTGCTGGGGCGAGAACGAATTGGGTCAACTGGGCCTCGGATCGCCCTCCATTCAGGTTGCGCCCCTTGCAGTCGCCAGCCTGGGGACCGACGGGGCGCAGCTTACCTCAGGCCTAGGCTCCTTCTGCGCGCGCAAGACCAATGGCAGCGCATGGTGTTGGGGCGACAACCTGGCCGGGCAACCCGACGACGGTCCGACTGGGTATCGCCCGAGTCCGGTCGAGGT
>PMBY01000017.1 GCA_003153875.1 Myxococcales bacterium
CCTCCCCAGGCGGAGCAGGTTGTGTCTTCGTCTGCTGGTCGGAACGGCAAGAGCAGGGCGGTTGGTTCAATGTTGTTCAGCGCCTCAATCATCCAAAAGCTCGGATAGATCGGATCGCTGGTGCAGCCGTGCAGGAACATCACTATCGGAAGCGGTTTGCCGGTGGGTGCAGGCACGTACATCCCAACCGGCTGGCCGTTGTACGTCCAGGTGATGAATCCAGTTTCCTGGGCGGCGTCTGGTTGGTTCGTATTTCCGGCGCAGGCGGTTGTTTCAGAGCCGCACGCAAAATGTACGGCGAAACAGAGCCAAAGGAGTGACAACTTTCGAAGCAACATCTCTGCCTCCCTGCAACGGAACCGGGGTTTGCGCTGCCAGACAAGAGCGCTCACGACCTGTGGGTGTAAAGCTCGACCGCGACCATACCACGAGTGGACGGAGCATAGTTGCGTGCTCAGCGATGCCTTTCTGGACATCATGGGATCCTTGAGCCAATACAATGATCGCTCCGCGGCGGGTCTCGGTCTCCAGCGGGCAGATGAACAGAAAGGAACAGAAATGACTAGGAGTTCTCTCACCCTCGTTCTCTTTGCAGTCCAGCTTGTGGCGGTTGCCTGTACGGGGACCAGCAGCAGCAAGCAGGATGCCCTGCCAGCGGTCCCCGACGGTTCTTCGGTTGCAGCCGATGCCGCGAACGCCCCCAGTCCCGACGCGAGTTCTGACCTTGCCCTCATCGCACCGACGGACGCGCCCGTTGTCAGTCCTGACGTGCCAGCCGACAATCGCTCTCTTGCGCCAGATGGGATGGCGGCGACGACCTGCAACGTACCGACGCCCGTGCCCTATTCGGGTATTGCAGCAATCCCCTCACAAGAGGCGGCGGTTCCCGGAACGTACCTGTGGAAGAATGTCGCCATCAAGGGTGGGGGCTTCGTCAGCGGCATCGTCATGAGCCCCGTGCTGCCAGGGCTGGTCTTCGCACGGACTGATGTCGGAGGCGCATACCGTTTCGACCCGACTGCGCGGCGCTGGATGGCCATCACAGATTGGGTCGGGCACAACGATTCGAACCTCCTCGGGATCGAGAGCATCGCGGTGGATCCGGTCGATCCTAACCGGGTCTACATGGCCGCCGGAATGTACCTCACGGCCGGCAACGGCGCAATTCTAAGCTCGACCGACATGGGACAGACGTGGGCGCGCAACAGCATCTCTGCGCCCATGGGCGGAAACGCGGACGGCCGCTCGATGGGCGAGCGGCTCGCCATCGATCTCAACCTGACCAGCACCTTGTACTTTGGCTCGCGCAACGCGGGCTTGTGGAAGAGTACCGACTCCGCGCAGACTTGGACTCAAGTCACTGGGTTCCCGACGACCGGCGTGGCCAACGGCGACGCGGGTACGGGTGGTTACGGCTTGACGTTCGTAGTCTTCGATCCACGCAGCGGCTCGCCGGGCAGCCCCACACCGGCGATCTACATCGGGGTCGGCGTGACCACCGGGAGCGGGCTCTATCGCACGACCGATGCGGGGGCGACCTGGGAAGCGGTTGCTGGGCAGCCCGCCGGGATGATGCCTCATCATGCGGTACTTGACGGGTGTGGCAACCTCTACCTTGCGTACAACAACGGGTCAGGCCCGAACAGCATCACGAGTGGCGCTGTTTGGCGATACACCATGGCCAGCGGCGTCTGGACCAATGTGAGTCCCCCGCAAAATGGCGGCGGCTTCGGCGGAATTGCAGCCGATGCTGCCCATCCGGGAACGCTCATCGTGACGACGATCGATCGCTGGTCGCGCGACGAGATCTACCGCACCACGAACGGTGGGGCGAGCTGGGTGGGGCTCGAGTCTGCGGCGAAGACCGATGTGGCGGGCGCGCCCTGGGTCTTGTGGCACCGAGCCAGCGTGGGGACGCCGGGATGGATGGGCGACGTCGAGATCGATCCCTTCAATCCAGCGCGCGCTCTCTACATCACTGGGGGAGGCATCTGGTCGAGCGACGACGTCACGGCCGCCGACACCAGCGCTGCGACTCATTGGGCCTTCGAGGACGATGGGCTTGAAGAGACCGTGGTGCAGGATCTCGCCAGCTTACCGGCGGGCGCACCCCTGCTGAGTGCCGTGGGTGATCTCGGCGGTTTCCGACACGACAACCTCGACGTCTCTCCTCCGGGCGGCTTTTTCGACAACCCTATTTTCACCACCACGTCGAGCCTCGATTTCGCCCAAAGCGCCCCGAACATCGTCGTGCGGGCGGGCTCAGGTGGGCTGGGCGGCGCTTACTCGGCGGACGGGGGCACGACGTGGACGCCATTTGCTGCCGCGCCCATCCCCACGACGGGAACTGTATCTAAGGGATCGGGATCGATCGCGGTTTCGGCCGACGGTACGACGTTCCTGTGGGCTCCGCAGGGGGGCACGCCCTCCACCTCGCTAGACAACGGCACCACGTGGACCGCATGCGCGGGCCTTGCCGCCGGCGTGCGGGTAGCCGCCGACCGTGTCAATCCCTCCACGTTCTACGCAAGCGACCGGAATGGGATGTACCTGAGCACCGACGGCGGCGCGAACTTCGTGAAGGTCACCACGTCCCCGTCCGGGCGACCGCGCCCCGTGTTCGGAATCGAGGGGGATGTTTGGGTTCCGACGGGCTCCGGCCTGTTTCATTCGCAAGACTCGTTGGCGACGTTCGCGCAAGTGTCCCTGGTAAATAGCGCGACCGCGGTGGGCTTCGGGATGCCAGCGCCGGGGCAGAGCTATCCGGCCGTGTATCTCGCCGGCTCCGTGGCTGGTGTCTGGGGCGTGTACCGCTCCGACGACGTCGGGGCTACCTGGCAGCGCATCGATGATCCACAGCACCAGTTCGGATGGATAAACTGCTTGACTGGCGACCCGCGCCAGTACGGCCGTGTCTATCTCGGCACGGGCGGGAGAGGAATCCTCTATGGCGACCAGCCCTAGGGACACTCACACAACAGAAGAGATGTGCACCAGGAATGCAACACGGCCAGGACGTCGCTGCTGATGCTCTAGCTTGCACCGACGGCAGGGCTCGATAGTGTCATCCGGAGCAAGTCGTGGGAAGTTGCAAGGCTGCGGTTATGCTGACGTGCGCATGCGTGCCTCGTCGGGCCTGTTCTCCCGCCACCACCTCCCGTCTTGTTTTTCTCCGACCGTTGTCCTACAAGAACAGGTGCAAGGCCGTTGCGGAAACTTGGAGGAATTCAGATGAAATCCATGCGTTCTGTCAGCACGATCATCCTGGTTGGCATGTGGCTTGGCGGATTCTCCGCGTGCTCCTCGGTCCTGATGAACACCCCGGTGTCCAAGACCGCGGACGGGTGGACGATCACCCTTGCCGAAGTCAAGGACGCTCCCGACGAATACGTGGGCGAAGGGGGCGTCTTGGTGGCCCCCGGNNGAATTCGGCCGCCGACAGATCCGAGTCCTTCGATCCAGGGCAGGAGCGCACCCGACAGTTGGTCTACACGTTCGCCAAGAATCAGCGGCCAACCGCAGTGAGATGTGGCACCATCGTGCTTCCCATCCCGCGTGCGCGGTAGCTGTGACAGTTCGATCTTCCGCAGCTGCGTGCGTAACCCTCCGACCGACGACGTGCTGACCGACGCCGTTGCTCCGGCGGAGACCAGCCCTGCCCACGGAACGAAGCCGCCCCGCTCGGCCCCAGATCACGAGCCCTCCGCTCGGCGGGATCGAGGTCAAGCCCTACCGTCGCGCTCCCCTCGGCCAATGATCGGCGCCCTATCGGCCCCCGGATGCCTGCTTGGCGAGGAACAACGTTGGCGCAATCCGTCCACACACCGCCGCCGCCCATGCCGCGCCGCGCCTCCACTTTCCAGATCGGGCCCCTACAGGCCGGGAAGCTTCGCGGCTCCTCTGCCCCTTGGATTATGACTACGCCCTGGATTCAATCGACACCACCCTACAACTCACTCAGCTACCAAAAGGGTGCCTCCCATGCAAAAGTCACGCTTCACTTCAGTTCTCACCGTTCTGCTCTTTCTTCTGCCTGGCATTGCCCGTGCCAACTTGACTGAGCGTCTTGAAGCCAGGTTTCTCAAGAGCCGCATCAAACTTCGGATAGACGAAGGCTGGAAGGTGCAGACCGGAAACATTCCCGGGGCACAGGCCACCACCTTTGATGACACCTCGTGGACGCCCACCAACGTTCCCCACGACATGAGCATCACCCTTTACAAGGCCACCAACGCGGGCACCGCCGATCCCGGGGCACTCGGCTGGTATCGAAAGCACTTCACTCTTCCCGACGGTTTCGCCGCAAAGAAAGTCGTGGTCCAGTTCGACGGCGTCTACCACGACTCCCAAATCTATCTAAACGGCACACAGGTCTGCAGTCAGCAATACGGATATGTCAGCTTCTATTGCGACCTCACACCCAATCTAAACGCCACCGGCGACAATGTACTCGCAGTCTTTGTCGACAATCAGACGGTCCGCAATTCGCGCTGGTATTCTGGAACTGGCATTTTTCGCCACGTCTGGCTCATCGCGACCGAAAAGGTCTATGTCAGGAACTGGGGTACCGCTGTAACCACCCCGGTGGTCGCAACCACCGAATCGCAAATCAGCATTCAGACCGACCTCGTGAACGACCTTTCGACTGACCAGCAGCGCACGGTGGAAACCACCATCTACGACGAGGCCGGCTCCGCGCTCAAATCGGTCTCTACATCGATGACTGTTCCCGCCGGGAGCACCGGCACCACGTGCTCGCAATCCCTGACCCTTTCCTCGTGTCAGCTGTGGTCGCCTTCGACTCCGGTGCGCTACTATGCCTACACGAGGGTTCTGAACAACACGACCCCGACCGATGACTACGTAACGCCTTTCGGTATCCGGGAGCTGAAGTTCACCCCGGGCGCGGGATTGTTCATCAACGGTGTTTCCACGAAACTGAAGGGTGTATGCATGCACCACATGGAGGTGCCGGTCGGGGCTGCTGTCCCAGAACGAATGTGGGAGCGCATAATAAAGGAATTGCTTCAGTCAGGAGCGACCTCGATTCGAACCTCGCACAACCCGGTCAGCCCCGAATTCCTCGACCTCTGCGACCAGTACGGCATGCTGGTTCTGAACGAGTTCACAGACAAATGGAGTCAGCCCGCCGGAGGCGTGTCGTACGAGAACTGGGACCAGAACTGGCAGAAGGACCTCAAAGGGTTCATTGAACGGGACAGAAACCATCCGAGTGTGGTCCTGTGGAGCGCGGGCAATGAAGTCGCCTACGGCGGCACCATTCCCGCCTATATCACCACGACCATGGGACAGATGGTCCCGTATATCAATCAGTTCGACAAAACGCGGCCCGTGACTCACGCCTGCAATATTCAGGATGCCGCAGGCATGGTGAGCCTCGCCAAGATCCAAAACAACATAGCAGGCCTCAATTATGGGGAAGGCACCTACTCGAAGATCCATTCACTCGATCCCAACGTGTTGATACTGGGCACCGAGCAGGCGCCGTATCTGGCCAACAACACACCCACCTGGTTCTCAGTCAAGGACTCCCCCTATGTTATAGGCCACCATTTGTGGATGGGTGTTGATTTTCTCGGCGAGGGCATCGGCAAAGGAGGAGGGCCATCGGGCTATCTGGACTACTGCGGTTTTCGCAAAGCGTGGTTCTACTATCAACAGAGCCAGTGGACCGACACGCCGGTGGTGCACATTGGAATCGGGGACTTCACCCAGACCATGACGTGGTCCACGCCGGAATACACGGAAAGCTGGAACCAATCCGGTTCGGTAACCGTGACGACCTATACCAACTGCGAAACCGTGGACCTGTACGTGAATTCCACGAAGATCGGGACAAAGAAGCTTTCCGATTTCCCGAATATGATTATGCAGTGGACGAGCGTTCCTTGGTCGTCGGGCGTTATCAAGGCGATCGGGATGAAAGGCGGGGTTCAGGTGGCGGTCGATAGCATCACCACGGCTGGCGCGGCAGCGAAAGTCGTACTCAAACCCGACCGAACGACCCTGTATGCAGACGGCGACGATGTATCCAACATCGAGGTCGATATCATGGATGCGAATGGCATCTTGGTGGCTGACGCTTCCGCCACGGTGCAGTTCGCTTTGACCGGTTCGGGAAGGAGCCTTGGGATCGCAAACGCAGATTACACCAGCAGCGATCCCTACAAGGCAACCAGCCGGAAGGTCTACCGAGGAAGAGCGCTTATCGTCATCCAGTCGACCATGGATCCGGGCACGATCAATCTGACGGTAAGCTCTGGCACTTTGACTCCGGCAAGTCTTGCCATAACCACGGTTGCATCCACCGGAACGATCAGCACGGGTGGGACGACTGGCAGCACGACAGGCGGCAGCGGGGGCTCCGCCATCGTTGGCGGTGCAACCGGCGCGGGTGGGAAGTCCGGCAGCGGAGGCTCCCCCGTCAGCAGCGGTACAGCCGGTGCGGGCGGCAAATCTGGTAGCGGCGGCTCGGCACTTGTCGGCGGAGCGCAGAGCTCGGGTGGAAGCTCCGCTGGCGGTGGCTCCGTGATCGGTGGCGAGAGGGACACAGGTGGAATCTCCGGCAGCGGTGGCGCCCCCATCGTGGGCGGCACGCCCAGCACGGCGGGTGGGCCCGGCAGTGGCGGCTCTGCCTTGGTCGGCGGCGCGCCCAGTGCCAGCCAACCCTCGGGCGGCGTCACCTCGATGCCCGGCGGCGGATCAACCAGCCTCACCGCCAATTCTGGCGGGGCAGCGAGCGGCACGCAATCGTCTGGACTTGGAGGAACCCAAGTACCCCAGAAGGCGGGCGGCGGCTGCAGTTGCAGCTTTGCCGCAGCGCCTTCGCCAGCACGGGCGTGGTGGAGCCTTGGGTTGCTGGGCTTTCTCCTGCTGCGGCGGCCGGCGCGCCGTTCGGCCGGACGCCTGGTCGAATCGACTACTGATACGACAGCGTCAGCTTCTGGAAGCAGAAGTCCCAGGTCTTGATCGTCGTGCCGTTCATCTGGAACTTGATCCTGGCAATCTTCGACGCATCGAAGGTAGCCGGCACGCTCACCGAGGTAGCGCCCGCCGCAACATTGGCCACGCTTCCCAGCGGCTGGTCGGCAACATCCGCAAACTCGACGGCCATGCCGGCCGGGATGCTGCCGCTAGCCAAGGTCCAGTTGACGCCCGTGATCTTCGCTCCGGCGTTGCATTGGCTGAAGGTGCTTGCCGCCGTCGTGGAAAGCCCACCGGCGGTGATAAGATTTTTCATTTGCGGCCACGTGGAGGTGTCCACGCCGTGGACGTCGCACAGGCTGAAACCCAAACCGGCGCCAGGCGTGGCACCCGTGCAGTTGCCGCCCTTGAAACAAAGAGGTGCCCCTCCTCCACTGGGATTAGTCAGGGTCTGGCAAGCGGCGGTAGTCCACGAATAGGTGAACCATGCCCCCGTGACATTCTCTCCCGCCGCGGGATAGTTGAGCAGGCAGATCCATTTGTCGCCGTGCGTGCCGTTAGTATTGCCGGAGGTTGCGCCGCCCGGGCCGATGATGTCGGCTGTCGTCTTGGGCGTGCCAACGCCGGTGCTGCCGCCGTTGCTGGCCGTGGTGCCACCGGTGCTCGCCGAGCTGCCGCCGTTGCTAGTGACGCCGCCAGAGGCAATCGTGCCGCCGGCAGCCGCCGAGCTGCCGCCGCTGCCGGAGGTCGAGCCGCCGGAGCGAGTCGAGCTGTCGCTGGAACCGCCCAG
>PMBY01000532.1 GCA_003153875.1 Myxococcales bacterium
GCCAGGATGTAGACGAGATAGAGTTGCATCCGCCCGTGCTGAATCACTCTGAGATGGTGGGCTGCGTGCAGAAATCGACGCCAGGCCGGCACCAGCAGGCGCTCACCCGCCATGTCACCCACGTGTTTTTCGAAGTGGGCCTCGGCGGGAAAGATTCCCTCGGGCAATCCGCCGGCGGTGCGGATCTGCATGGCGCTGGAGAACGGGGCGAGCACGGGGTCTGCGAACGAGGTGGCCGTGTACTGCATGCGTGCGGTCGCGTGCGGGTAGCCGCAACCCCAGGTCGCGGCCTGGGCGACGGGGCGCGCTTTGAGCAGCCGGGCCCGCAGCAAGGCCAGAGCGGCAATCAAGGCGACCAGCACGGTAGCCATCAAGCTGATGTTGAAGAGCGGACCCAGGTCGGCGGGCAGGGCCGCTCCGCTCAGACACACAGCCGCGGGCGCCACCAGGGCGAGTGCGCCGGCGGGCCACAGGCCGATGGCCAGGCAAGCCAGGGCTGCGGCCAGCATGGGCGCGCGCATGGCGACGCCGACCTCGTGAGCGTGGCGGGCGTGGTCGCTGCGCGGTTCACCCAGAAACACCACGCCAAAGACTTTGACGAAACAGGCCGCCGCCAAGCCGC
The DNA here is from genome assembly GCA_003153875.1 of Myxococcales bacterium. The sequence goes on from PMBY01000532.1 coordinate 623, forward strand.
CGATGAGAGCGAGGGCCGGCAAGGTGACCAACGCCACCACCGCGCCGGTTGCGGGCAAGGTGGCCCCGGCGCGGAATGCGCCTAGGTAGATGAGCCACTCGCTGACAAAGCCGTTGAGCGGGGGCAGGCCACAGATGGCGACCGAACCCACCAGAAAGGTTGTCGCGGTCCCTGGCATCCGTCGGTAGAGCCCGCCCAGCGATTCGAGATGCCGTGTACCCGATCCGTGCAGCACGCTACCTGCGCCTTGAAAAAGCAGCCCCTTGAACAGACCATGATTGAGTGTGTGCAAGAGCGCGCCCGCATAGCCGAGCGTGGCCAAGGACGGGTTGTGGTAGCGCTGGCCCAGAAGGCCGAGCCCGATGCCGAGAGCGATGATCCCGATGTTTTCCACACTGTGATAGGCGAGCAGGCGCTTGAGGTCGTGCTGGGCCAGCGCGTGCAGCACGCCCGCCACCCCCGAGATCGCGCCCACCAGCACGAAGACCGCGCCCCACCAGGCAGGCGGCGGCCCGAGAAGAGGCAACACGCGCAGCAGGCCGTAGATGCCCATCTTGATCATCACACCCGACATCACCGCCGAGACGTGACTGGGCGCGGCCGGGTGAGCGTCGGGCAACCAGATATGCACCGGCCAGAAACCGGCCTTGGTGCCGAAGCCGCCCAGGGCGAGCAAGAACGCGACGTTGGCCAGACCGGCCGCCGCCATTCCGATTCTCTTCATGGCGGCGAAGTCAAACGAACCNNCGAACTTCGTCGCGGTCGTTGTCAAAGGTCACCAGGAAGAACGACGAGAGAGACATGGCCTCCCACGCCAGCAGGAACAACACCCCGTCACGCGCGAGCACCACGCCCAGCATGGACGCCAGCAGCAGGTTGAAGAAGACGACGGCCGGCGCCACCCGCCGCTTTCCGAAGTAGCTGCGCAGATACCCCGCGCCGTACACCGCGGCCAGGCCCGACACAACGCAGATGCACAGGGCGAAGAAGGCTGACAGAGGATCGATCCCCACGCGCAACTCGCCAAGGGGCAGCGGAACCCGAGCCCGCCACACCGGCGTGGCGCCGCTGCGCAGGGCCAGCAGTGAAGCCGCCCCGCCCAGCAGAGAAGCCGCCACAGCGCTCGCGGTGCCCACCGCCAGGGCGGCGCGGTCCCTACGCCCCAAGATCGCGGCTAGTAAGGCGCTTCCAGAGAGAAGCGCCATCGAGACGAGTAGAAGTTGCAGAGAAATCGACGGTGCTTCCTTGAAATCGAGAGTACTTGTACGCCAAGCTACCAGCCTGTCAAGGGGCAACCGACGCTGCGAAACTCGCGTTCGTGGACTAAGATGCAAGGTCGTGCCTTCCTTGCTTCGCCTTGGGAAGTACCAACTAGACGGCCGGCTCGGGCCCGAAGGGGTCGTCGAGAGCTACCGCGCCCACCTGGCTGATGGTGGTTCCCGTGCCGCAGGCGACGCCGAGCTGTTCGTGGTCAAGCTGCTGCGTGCGGACCGCGTTCAGCGGCAGGCCTACCCGCGGCTGGCTTCGCGCTTTCTCGCGGCAGGCCGGCGGCTGCTGGCCAGTTCACCTGGGCACTCGGGTCGGGTGTTCGACGTCGGCGAAGAGGCGGCGGGCGCCTTCGTCGTCTCCGGCTGGGTGGCCGGCGTCGATCTGGTTGGGCTGCTCGAGGCCGCTCAGCAGCAAGCAGCGCCCGGCCGCGCGGGGGTGGCCCCCGCTGTGGTCGGCGTGGTTGGCGGACAGATGGCGCGGGAGATCTCGCTGGCGCACGCGGCCGATCCGCCGCTTTTCCATCTGGGTCTCTGTCCCGGCAACGTTCTGGTCTCGCCCACGGGAGAAGTCGTGGTGCGGGATTTCGGCCTGTTTGCTTCCCTGCGCGGACTGGTCGACCACCCCATCGAGAAGTGGTTATTCGTCGCGCCGGAACTCGTGGGTGCGGCGATCGGCCCCGACACGCTCAGCGGCGGCGCGGCGGCGGATTTCTATTCGTTGGGCGCTCTCCTGCACTTCCTCCTCGGTGGCAAGCCTCCTTTCGAGGCGAGGTCGCTGGCCGAGCTTTCCGACCGAATGCGGGAGCCCGTGCACGAACGTGCGGGTGTACCGACGGCTCTCAGCGCGGCCATCCGCTCCCTGGCCGCGCCCCATCCCGAGGACCGGCTGCGCGGTGTCAGTTTGTTGAGCGAATCGCTGGCAGGCCATCCGGCCGAGGCCGAGCCACCGGTCGTCACCAAGAATCTTGCGCGCGGTGGGGCGGGGAACGACGCCACTGTCTTGGCGTCAGCGGGGCATGTGCCGACGCGGCCCGGACGAGCGGGCGTCGCCTCTCGTGGCGCCGTCGCCGGGCGCGGCCGGTCGGCGCGTTCGGGCTGGCTGGTCGCAGTGGTGGCATTGCTCGGCCTTCTTGTTGTGACGGTGTTTGGCTTGCTTGCCTTCCGGCTGGCACGGACATTCGCTGCCAAGCGCGCCGCTCAGGGTGTCGCCATCGCCCAGCGCCGAGCCGGCGAGACTCCGCCGGTCGAACCTCAACCCAAATTGCCTTCACATCAGCGCTCCCCGGAGTCGTGGCTGCCCGCTGTTCCCACCCCCTTGCCCGACGCGGGCGCGAGACGAGCCGCGGACGCCGCTTTACCGCGGGCATCCGCGAGCGATGACATACCGGTGTTCCCGGCTGGGCGCTTTGTCGTCGAAGAGTCGAACACACCCCAGCCCCAGCGCGTGCCGAATCACCTGTTCGTCGACACCCAGCCCCACGGCGCGCAGGTCTGGGTTGAGGGCGTTTGGAAGGGCAACACGCCGCTCGACCTGCTGGCCGGCGCCGGTGGCAAGCGGCTGGTGCTGGTGGCCGCGGGATACCACATGTTTCGCACCAGCGTCGATGCGCGCGAAGGTACCCTGATCCGTCTTGCGCTCGAACCGATGGCGGGTCCGGTGCGCGGCGACGCATTTCTCAATGTGGTCTGTCGCACGTCGGGAAGGTACCCGGTGTTCATCGACGAGGTCGAGACTGGGCTGCTCTGCCCCGCCCATCTGGTGCCTGTGGCGGCCGGCAGACACCGCGTGGGCGTGTTCGTACCGGCCGAGCGCAAGCTGGAGGCGGTGGAGATCACGGCTCCCGCAGGCCCTAGGCCGTCCGAAGTTCACCTTGCACCGTGATTGACTACTCGAGAACTTCGGTCCAGTTGAAGCGTGAGAACTGTCCGGAGTAGGGCGAAGCCTGCACCGCACTGCCTGCGCTGATTGCGTCCGGGAGGAAGGGCGTGACGTCGTCGAAGGTGGTGGTACCGCCGAATACGTAGACGCGGCCGCCTATGATCACAGGCGAGGTAGCCGGGTTCGTGCTTGTGACCATGTAACCCAGCCGCTCGGTGACCGCGTTGGATGTCATTTGGTGGATGGTCAGGTAGGTCTTGCCCACGGCGCAGACGTTCGACGGGGCGGCGTACCACATAGTCACCACCTCGAATCCATTCCCGTCGGCCTTCAGGATACCCAGCGGTGTCGAGGTGGGCCGCGCAGTGACGGGCATTTGCGTGTCGCACACCACGGTGCCGTCGGTCGCCAGGTGGGTCACGCCGCAGATCTGGTTGGTGCCCGTGGTGAGCACGATTTGGCCACCGGTGCCCCATGCGGTGTCTTTGACGACGGCCGTGATATTTCCATTGCTGTCGGCTTGCGCCAGTTCCTTGGCGAAGATCATCCGCGAAGCCGGGAGGCTGACCGTGTCTAGGTCGAGGTTCGAGTTGGTCACCTGCACCAGGTAGATCTCGTGCGCGTGACTGGAGGCCACGCTGTCCCGATCGAGTTGCACCACCGTGGGCGAGAAGTGCAGCGGGTGGTCGCAGGTGAAGTTGTAGGCCAAGTTGAGGCCGCCGGCCAGGGTGTAGCGCCAGAGTTGTCCCGCCGTGTCGCCGAAGTAGGCGGCGACGAGTTTGTCGTTCTGGGCCTTGGCAAAATCGCGCGCGGTCGCCACGTCGGTCAGGGCCGCATATTCCTGCGCGCAGGTGGCTCCCGGCGACACGCTGCTGGTCGCGACCACGGCTCCGTTGATTGCCGACGCCGTGACCAGCGTGCGTCCCTGCGTTGTGCTGCCGTCGGAGACGGCATAGCCGGAACTGAAGATGAGACGATAGTCGTTGAGACTGGTGGTCTTGTTGAGCAGGAACGCCGGCAAGGAGATGGTGTCGCCCAGCACGCTGTTGTAGGTGTCCGCGCTCGATCCAACCCCGGTGTGCCATTGCACGGTGACGGGCGGGTCGTTGAGTGCGTTGGTTCCGAACGGGTTGGTGACGTCGAGCATGAAGGTCTCGGCCCCGCCGTAACCCTCGGGCATGACCAGCAGAGTCTTCCACACCGCCGTGCTGTCGTCGGTACAGCCCGAAACACAAAGGCTCTTGACCTTGGGCGAGTCCGCCAATCCGAAGATATGCTTGTAGGGATTGAGTTCCTGCCCGCCTTGCGCATACAGCTTGCGCAAGTTGGTCAGAAAGTCAGGCGGGATGAAAGCGAAAGCCTCGCTGCCAGCGGCGTAGGTGGTGGTGCCCACTTTTGTGTCTTCCAGGAAGAATGCATGCAGCATCATGTCCGACGAGCCAACGTAGATGAGATGGGGCCGGTTCATGTACTTGAGGAAGAAGTTGTGCCCGCCGGGCAGCACCACATCACCCGGGCTGGCCACATCGATCGGCGTGGAGTTCACGATGGCGCCCAGGACCGCAGGATTGCCGGACGCAGGATTTCCCAGCGCCCATTGCGCCACGGCTTCGGCCTCGTCCGCGGTGGCGCCCATGCCCAGTGCAGCCAGCGCCGCCTTGTTGGTGATCGCGCCGGTGGAACTGTTGACCTGGATCTTAACCATGTTGGTGCCGTCCCAGGTGTAGACCCTGCGGTTCTTCCAGTTGCTGCTGTTCGAGAGCTGCGTGCCCGCGTCCCAGGACAACACCGGCGTGGTGCCGGCGACGTTGTAGGCATACAGGTGCCCCTTCCAGGAAGGAAACTCCATGCGCGAGTCGAGCGCGTACTTGCCCTCGACGACGGTGATGGCTTGCTGGGTGCCCGCCGAGGTGCTGCCAGCCGAGGAAGAGTAGTTGCCCTGAATCGCCGTGTAGACCGCCAACTGCAGGGCGTCATCCAGCTGGTCTTCGTTGGTGGCCAGGAAGGCAGCCCCGGTGCCGCCGGCCTTGGCCACGTTGTTGTTGGCCGCGGCGGGCGCGCCTGCGCTGACGTCGCCCGAGAATCCCACCACAAAGACCGTGACGCCCAGGTTGTTTTTGAGGTCATAGGCGGCCAGGACCGTCCTGCACTTGCAGCCGGCGGTCACCGGATTATCGGCAGCGCAGACTGTGTCGTCGCAGACGTTGTTGCCGTTGCTGTCCACGTCGCCCGGCCCATTGGCCGCGCCGTCGGTGATGAGCAATACGAAGTTGCTACGACAGGACACGGAATCAGCCGGAATGTTGAGGGACGGGCTGGCACTGGTGTAGCCGTTCTTGACCGCCTTCATGTAGTCGTAGGCGCTGGTTTGCGGGGTCTTGGCGACGTTGTTTTCCAGCGTGCAACCCGTGGGCGTGCCGTAGTAGGTAATCAGGCCGCCGTCCGCGGCGTAGGCCATCTGCGCAGTGATGGCTTGGGCTGCGGCCAGAGCATTGGCTGAGTTGTCTGAGGTATCAAGGAAGGGCGCAAGCTGCGCATCCCAACGTCCGCCGCAGGTGGCGCTACAGGCAGAACCGCAGTTGGCCACGTCGATAGGTGGAGCGGCGCCACCGTTGTAGTAGTTGGTCAGCGGCGTGTAGTAGGTGTAGTTGTTGCCATTGACGGTGATGTCGTGGCCGTCATAGGTGTCGCGCACCAGCAGGGTTGACGTCGTGGTCTGGGTGGTTCGGTCGTATTGGTAATAGCTTCCTTGGTAGGAACCCCAGCCCAGGTTGTTGGGCATGTTGCAAGAGTCGCCACAGAAGTCGACGTCGTAGCGGTCCCAGGAAGACCAACCCTTGCGCACGCGATAGCGACTGTCAGCGGTCGCTCGCAGGGTCATCTGGCGGCCAGAAATCGTGCAAGTGGCGGAGGGGCCGCCTATCTGGGTCTGGCGGTTCCAGGTGTAGCAGCCCGCCTTGCGCAGTTGGTTCTCGCTCTCGTACACGGTGATGGTGTCGGTCGAGCTGCTCCCCGAGACTTTGTAGTAGGGGTAGTAGTCGTCCTGCCAGAAGGTCATGAGTCCGAAATTGACGAGCGGGTAGTTGTCCATCACCAGCTTGCTGATGGCGCGTTTTGCGATCACCGTGCGCGAGGTGGCAGGCCCGCACAGGTCACTGCTGCCGCAGTCCGAGTCCTTGGAGCACACGACCTGCGAACTCTTGCACATGCGGATGGGACCGGCTGTCCCGTGCGTGTTGGACACGCAGGTGTCAGTCGCGCTGGCGGGCAACTGGCAGTTGTTGGCCGGCGGCAGGTTGCAGGTGTTGGTCGGGATGGAGCAGGTGTTGGTGGTGCCCGTGCACTTGTTGTCATTGTGTATGTTGCATGTGGCCGACGGCAGATTGCACACATCGGGCGTCCCGGTGCACAGGTTCGGCGGCGGGGTCACGCAGTGGTCGTTGACTTTGCAGTAACCTTCGCTGGAACAGGCAGAGAGGTGGTGGGTTACTGGCGAGGTTGAGGTGTCCCCGTAGCAGATGTTGCCTGGGTAGACTAGGCAATGTGGTTGATCGGCCTCTAGCCCGCAGGAATCGTGGCTTACCTGGCAGTGCATGGTCAGGTCGCAGTCGCTGGTCTTGCTACAGTGCCCATGGGGAGCGCTGTCGTTTGAGCAAGTTCCGCCGCTGGTGACGGGGGGACAGGTGCTGGCGTCCTGGCAGGTTTGGCTGCTCAGGGTTGAACAGGTGCCGATGCTAGGGCAGTAGCTGCCGGGGTTGGTGCACAGGACGTTCGTCCCGTACTTGCAGTAGCCGACTGACGAGCAGGCGTGCTGGGCATCGCACGATGCACCCGTCGTCGTGCAGGTGCCCATTTGCGCCGGGCAGCCTGAGGTGGCCGTGCACGACCCGCCGGTATAGGAGCAGACCCCTGGGTCTTGGGCGCAGTCATTGTTGCTCGCGCAGATGGTGATGTTGTCCTTCGAGCAGTAGCCGTGACGACAGTCATCATCCGACAGACAGTTGCGCGTCGTCCAGGCCTGGCAGATCCCCAGCAACCCGCCCTGACGGCAGTTAACCCCGTTGTCGCAGTCCACGCCACACTCCGCGCTGTTCTGGAACTGGCCGCCCGGCACGCCGTTCATCGAGCCCGAGGTGTCGAGCACGATGAGCATGTTGGCTTTGCGGATCTGGCGCTCGATGACCACCAGCGGGTTCACGCGCGCATCGGCCAGCTGTGGAACCGCGGTCCAGGTCAGGGCTGTGGCCACGGTAACCAGGACAAAGAACTTCGTCCTTGGCCCGGTGGCACCCTGGCCTGCGAAGGATCTCACGCGACGGACCATCGGCAGAAAGGTGGGCTTCATTGAGAACACGCACACCAGGGGTTCACGCCTGCGCGCGCTGCCCATGGCACATCGTGTGCGCTATAAATAGTAGTCTACATTACCAGGAATACAGTAGCAAATGTATTTGGAGGATTGCCGGTGGCCTGTGCACGGGGCAGGGGCAGGTCTTCGCCCGCTAGCGGCAGACCCCGGGCGGGGAGCGCTATCGGGCTCGGCCCTTGGCTTCCAGAGCAGTTTCCACCAGCTTGATCTCGACCATCAGATCGCTGGCCATGCGCTCCAGCCCGGCGCGCAGGCGGGCCACGTCAGCATGGGGCGGTAGACGGACGCGGGTCTTGGCGGAGAAGAGCATCTCGCCCGACATGGGCGCGCTCGAACGATTGGTTGCTAGCTCCTCCACGTTGGCGCCGCTGCGGGCCAGGATCTGCGAGATCTCGCGCACGATCCCGGGCCGGTCGAGCCCGACCAGTTCCAGGTCCATGGTGCGCGCCTCGTCCGCCGCGGGTTGCTCGCGGCCGTCGCTGGGCTCGGCGACCACGCGCAGACCGTGGTCCTGCAAAGCAGCCAGCGCGGCGGAAAGCGGCGCCACCTGGGCGGCCGGAACTTCGACGCGAAGAATGCCGGCGAATTTCCCAGCCAGATGGGCCATGCGGCTTTCCAGCCAGTTGCCCCCATGGCCAGCGATGACCTCGGCCACCGCCTCGACCAAGCCGGATCGGTCCGCTCCGATGAGTGTGAGAACCAGATCGGTCATTTCAGACCTTCAGGTGAAGGGCCACGTGCTTGTCCAGCGCCTCGCCGCAGCCGTCGAACACGAGTTGCCAGATGTTGCGGAGTTGGGCTTCGATGACCGTGCCCTCCTCGCTGTCGTCCTCTTCGTCCTCCTCGTCCTCTTCATCCTCCTCGTACTCGTCATCCTCGATGGACAGCTCTTCCTTCATTTCCTCCAGTGTCTCGGACAGAGAAACCGCGGAGGCCACCCGCAAGTCGCCCACGTGCAGGCGGCCGTCGAACTCCACCGGCAGAAAGATGTCGGCCGCCATGTCGTGTGCCTCGAGGCGGTCGAGGAATTCGGTCATGGCGTCCTCGGGCAGGCGTTTGGCGATGGTATGCGTGGTGCGATCGTCGATGGCCGCCAAGCGGGCGCCGGCCTGCTCCACCAACTTGTGGAGCGTCTTCATCTCGTCATCGTCAAGGCGATCAGAGAGGGGACCGAGCTCGATTTCAGCCATCTGCATACGGTGCCGCAGCCGAGGCCATCCGTCAACGTCAGGTGATCCATCTGGTCGACATTCTTGCCTCCAGCGGGTATGGATTCGCCACACGCCATGACCGAACCGCTGCAACCCACGGCCACGTGGATCTCCGCGCAAATGAACGCCGCCCGCGACCAGGCCGCTGCGGGCTTGCGCGCCGGCCAGTCCGGCGTGACGCTGGCCGAGACCATCTCTCAGCAGGTGGAGGCGATCGTGGTCGCGCTTCTCGCTTTTCACCTAGCCCGCGCGCGCAAGGGGACCGCTTCCGAGATCGCCGTGCTAGCCACGGGCGGATTCGGCCGGCGCGAGATGGCGCCGTATTCTGACCTGGACTTGCTCTTTCTGTGTGCGAAGTCGCCCGACGGCGGGGTGGAAGACCTGGCCCGCGCGATCTTAGTTCCCCTCTGGGACGCCAAGGTGGACGCAGGACACGCCGTGCGTTCGGTTTCCGATGCCTTGGCCCTGCCAGCCAGCGATCTGGCTGCGGCCACCGCCTTGCTCGATGCGCGGTTTCTGACCGGAGACCGAGGCCTGGCCGATCGGTTCTTGTCGAGTTACCAGACGCGAGTGGCCAAGGCCTCGCCGGATGGCTTCGTAGCGCGCCTGCGCGCGGAGCAATACGGCCGCCATTCGCGCTTCGGTGACACGATATTCATGCTCGAGCCTGATCTGAAGAACGGTCCGGGCGGGATTCGCGACTTGTGTGTGGGGCGTTGGGCAGCCCAGGTCCGTTTCAAGACCGCTGATCCGCAAGAACTCTGTGAGCTGGGGGAGATGTCAGCCCGTCAGGCTGCGGCCATGGAAGCGGCCCGGGACTGGTTCCTGCGGATACGCGCGGCCGTCCACCTGACCGCCGGGCGACGCCAGGAGCAGCTCCGCTTCGATCTCCAGGAGAGCATCGCGCCCCTTTTTCACCCCGACGCCACCTCCAGGCCAGGCGAGGTCAGACCCGCCGTGGCTCCTGCAGTGGAGGCGCTCATGCACGACTTTCAGAGGCACGCGCGAGCGGTCAGCCGGGAAACCGAGCGCCTGCTGCTGCGGGTAGCAGGAGACCGCATCCACCGGCCCACTGCGCAGACCACGCGCGAAGCAAAGGGCGGCAAGGCAGACCCGAGTTTCGAGATAGCGGACGGCGCGATGGAGGTAAAGGACAACCTCATCTTCGAGAAGAAACCATCGGAGATGATTAGGCTTTTTGTGCTTGCAGCTGAGTGGAATCTGGCCGTTGGTCGGCGCACGGCTGACTTGGTTTCCGAGAACGCCGCCACGCGAGGTGCGGCCCTGCGCGAGGATCCCGAATCGGCCTCGCACTTCCTGCAGGTTCTGGTCGACATCCGCGACTCCGGCACGCCTTCGCGGTTGGAACAGATGCACGACCTGGGACTCATCAGCGCGCTGATTCCGGAGTGGGAGCCGCTGGTGGGCCGCGTCCAGCACGACCTGTATCACGTGTACACGGTCGACCAGCACTCGCTCTATGCGGTGGCCACCTTGAAAGCCGTCGCGCGGGGCGAGATGGGGACCGACTACCCGCAGGTGTCGGCCGAGTTTCCCGCGGTCACGCGCAGGTTGGCCTTGTTCGTCGGGGTGCTCCTGCATGACGTGGGCAAGCCACTGGGGTCGCCTCACAACGAGCATGGCGCCGTGCTGTCAGAACGCATTGCCGCGCGTTTGGGTCTCAATCCAGCCGACGTGCGCCTGGTGGAGTTCTTGGTGCGCGAGCACCTCTTCATGAGCCACACCTCCCAGCGGCGCGACCTGGAAGACGTCAGCTTGATCGTGCACTTTGCCAAGGGCTGCGAGAACGAGGAGAAGCTGCGTCAGCTCTTCTTGCTCACTTTCTGTGATCTGGCCTCCACGGGTCCCAAGACCATGACCCACTGGAAGAGCGAGCTGCTGGCCGAGTTGTTCGAACGCACGCTCAAGTTCATGCGGCGAGGGGCGGATCTGTTGCAGGCCGAGCAGGCCGAACTGGTGCAGGAGAGGCAGAAGCAAGCGGCGCTGCTTCTAGCCTCGGAGGTGGATGGGCCAGCGCTGGCCGACCTGTACGCCGGTCTGCCTGATCGCTACTTCACCGAGAACGACGCCGACCAGATCGCCGGGCACATGCGCCTGTCGCTGGGGCGCAAGGGTCCGTGCGCCGTCGCAGTCAGCCACTCCCCGCGGGGAACGTCCTCGGAACTGGTGTTGGTGGCTCAGGACGTGCCCGGCCTGTTGGCCCGGGTCGCGGGTGTGCTTTTTGCCAACCGCATCGATATTCTGGACGCGGCTATCTACTCTCGCGAGGCGGTGACAGGCCGCGATCGGGGCGAGGCGCTGGACGTGTTCCGCATTCGCAAAGAGCCCGACGGTGCGGTGACCGACGAGCGCCGCATTGCCGCCATCCGGGACGACTTGGAAGCCGTACTGGCCGGGCGCGTGACGGTCGAGGCGCTGCTGGCTCGGCGGCCGCGCGCACCGTCGATCGTCGACCGGGCCAAGCCCGAGGTGCCGCCCACCGATGTGCGCGTGGACAATGAGATCAGCGCGATCTTCACGGTGCTCGACATCTTCACCGAGGACAAGCCAGGCGTGCTCTACACCATCACGCGAACCCTGGCGGAGCAAGGCCTGGACATCCACCGATCGAGGGTAGGCGTGGCCGGCGACCGGGTGGCCGACATTTTCTACGTCCGGGACATTGCCACGGGAGGGAAGTTGACCGATCCGGCGCGGTTGAATGCGCTGGCTGATGCGCTCAAGAAAGCGCTGCCGACGTCGGCGGGACGGAAAGGTTAGGCCGCAAACTCGTTGACACCGCCCCGTGCTGGCGCTGAAGTTCAACCCATGCTGCTCAATCTCGCTGGCGTTGCCGTGGTCATCATGCTTGCGCAGGGCGGGGCGCCGCCCGGGCCGCACAATCCTGCGGCGGCCCAGCTGGAACGGGGCCAGAAACTCATTCAGGCCGGCGATCTGGCCGGAGCGCTGGAGGCTTTCGATGCGGCGGCCAAGGCCGACCCCAAGAATCCGCGTTCCTACTACTTGCGGGGCGTGGTGCTGGAGAAGCGCCACGATTTGGTCGGGGCGGAGAGGGCCTATCGCGAGGCCGTGGGCCGCGACGCCCGCTTCGCGCCCGCGCACAACAACTTGGGCGCCATGCTGCTGGACAAGGGCGAGACGGCTGCGGCCGAGAAGGAGATTCTGACTGCCATCAGTGGCGACCCCAAGTACGCCGACGCTCACTCCAACCTGGGCCACGTGCGCGATGCACAGGGCAAGCCGGCCGAGGCGGCCAAGTCATACCGCGAGGCCGTGCGCTTGCGGCCCGGCGACGCCAGCTTTCACGTCAACTTGGGCGCGGCGCTGCGCAAGACCGGTGACATCGACGGCGCGCTGACCGAGCTTCGTCAGGCGACGGGCCTGGCACCGCAAGACGCACTGGCGCTGACCTACCTGGGGCTCCTGCTTTCCGACAAGAAGGCCTACGACGAAGCACACGAAGCGTTGGAGAGGGCCACAAAAGCAGACCCCAAGCTGGCTGCGGCCTGGACTGAGCTGGGACGGATGGAGATGCGGCGCAAGCAACCAGCCGCGGCTGCCGACGCGCTGGCGCGCGCGCGCGTGCTGAAACCCAAAGACGCCACCATCGCCGCCGACTACTGCAGTGCGCTCGCCAAGAAAGACATCAAGGCCAAAGTGACGCAGGAAGAATGCCGGGCCGCGGTCGCCCTCGACGGAAGCAACGCGCTGGCTCGTTATGAGCTAGGCAAAGTCCTGGTGGCCCATGGCGAGTGCGCCGCGGCCAAGATCGAGATCGACAAGTTCGCCGGTCTGGCCGGGGTGAAGCCTGAGGCCAAGTCCAAGGCCATGGAGATCCTGAAGACCTGCACGCCGGCCAAGCCGGGAAAGAAG
>PMBY01000156.1 GCA_003153875.1 Myxococcales bacterium
AGACCAGTGTCAACGTCCAGGCCTTTTCCGGAACGAACAATGTCATCGTCGCCCTGAATCGGAACACCTCGGCCAAGTCACAGACCTTCACAATCTCGAGTGGAAACTTCACGAATGTCCACCGGTACACGACTTCCAACACCAAGAAGCTCAGCGACGACGGTTCTGTCACCGTGACCAACAATTCCTTCACGGTTTCGCTGGACGCCCAGAGCGTGACCACATTCGTAGCCGACGGCACGGCCCCATGATCCTGTCTGCCATGGGACTTCAGGCCCGAAGACTAGGCAGACGCACGGGAGGCCACGCGGCAGGCAAGTTCTGTCAGAAGCAACCGCTGAACGTGAGATCTCCCTTTGCGGTCACGCCACCGGAGCACGACAGTGATATATGTCCGCTGGCAGCTCGTTTGCCCTGTCCGTGGTAGCCTTGACCGGTCAATTTGAGCATTCCACACGCGCCCAGGTTCACAGGCGGCGGGCCCGCACTCGGCACAAATCGAACCTCGGGAACTCCACTGACGGATCGCCAAGCATTGAGGATCGCCGGTGGCAACCTCATCTCCAATCGAGCGCCGGCTGCGTTTTGCAATACGATCCCGAAGCAGTTGACCAAAACGTGACAGGGAACCGGTGCAAAGTCGCGATCTTGAATCATCAGCGACCCATTCGGTTTGAACGTCGGCTTGCAGCCAATTGCCCCAGTCACGACCAGGACAAGGAGGAGGAACCCGTGGCAGGGTCGCTGCATAGCAGAAAGATACCACAGACCTGTCCCCCTGTGAGCGCGAGAGCCTCGCTGGTCGAGGCGAGGTGGGCGAGGCTGAGGGCTTGGAAAGGTGGGCTGTGAGCGCGAGTGTGGTGCGCGAGTGTGGTGCCTGAGACATATTCAGAAGCGCAGAAAACGGACCCGCTGATACGGTGAATGTAGGGGTTTCGTAGGTTGTGAAGATTGTTGCGGTTGCCGACTGTGTCCGGATCTCGGACGGCAGTGAGCGGCGATGAGGGGACCTACCTGGGTCCCGCGGCCCGACCGTGCCATCTTCGCGGGGCGTGCGCGGCCAGACCTTGATCCTGTCTCTGCCCGGCTCCAAGCGCACAGCGGTCGAGAGCCTGCGAGCGATCTTGCCCGCCCTGCCGCACGGCCTACGTAAGCTGCGTGGCGATCCCGAGGACTGCGGGCGAGCTTCGCCCTGACCGCTGCGTTTCAGTACTTGCCCGGCCGCAGGAGCGACGCTGGAACCTCGCCGCCGTACGAGTACCCGTACTGTTCCCAATAGCCAGTGATCGCATGATCGGTGATCTCGATACGCGAGAGGTATTTTGCATTCTTGTAGCCGTACAAACGAGGCACCACCAAGCGCACCGGAAAACCGTGCGCCAGCGGCAGCGTGGATCCGCCGACTCCGTAGCCGAGCAAGGTGCGCGGCTCGCGTGCGACGCCGATGGGTAGCGACTCGCTGTACTCCCCGCCCACGCTGTAGAAGGAGAGGTGCGTGGCGGACGAGTCGGCCCCGGCCAAGTCCAGCATGCTGGCGAGGGACACCCCGTTCCAGGGCACGTCGTCGACCGACCAGCCTTCGACACAATGAAAATCGGTGACCTGGTCCTGCCGGGCGAGGGCAATGAGATCGGCGAAACTAAGCGAAAGAGGATTGTTTGTCATGCCGTCGACGGTAAGCGTCCAGCCCGCCAGGATGTCGACCAGGTTTTGCGAATCCACCGTGTTTTCGTACCAGTTATTGAATATGGGGTCCGTGCCGGGGCCGGGTTGGAAGTCGAAGCCTTGCGCATCTGCCCCCTCGGCTGGGCCCTCCGCGCCGGCGTCATCGGGCTGCCGACTATTCGGGCTGTTCGTGCCCAGGCACGCCGAAAGCACATCGCCGCCGAGGGCCAATACGGTTGCGTTGCCCAGCCACCCAAGCACCGTTCGGCGCTCGACCGTACTCTGCGCAATGATCGNNCCGATGCATTGATTGCAGGACATCGCTCGGTTCGCTGCGAGATGCTCTTGCCGCACCTTGCTCCGGGCCGCTGCCAGTTGCGCCGGCAGGCCGACCGCCGTGCCGAAGTGCATTTCGTCCGGGTTCTGACCGGAGAATGCAGGATGTGGCATCTGGGTGTTGCACTTCGTCGAGCGTCTCCCGATTGGTGCCACAGAGTTTCGAGTGAAGCTGGGGCACCGCGGCTTTTCACATTCAGGCGGCGGCACCTCACTTCCTTCAAATCGAATGAAGCGGTACCTCATCTTGATTGAAGCCGCCGCTCACCGCGATGGGACCAAGATGCGATTGCGTCAGGACTGCCACTAGATGCGACGTAGATCCGTGGCCCTCAGTGGCCGACGCGCTTCATGGTCGTCCAACCGGGACCTCTTTGCCTTTGGACCGCTTCTTGCGTAAGCCCAGAACCGAGAGGCAACCGCAGCTCCAAGGAATTCCCGCAATCGCTCGGCAAATAGGAAGACGATCCTTACGCTGACCATCATCCAACCCAGGGGAGAGTATGAGCAAGAACAATTCTGTCGTAGCCATCTATCCATCGCACACGGCCGCCGAGGCGGCCATCAAGGAACTGCAGAAATCCGGTTTCGATCTGAAGAAACTATCGCTTGTTGGCCGCGACTATCACACGGACGAGCACGTGGTCGGGTACTACAACGTCGGCGACCGCATGAAAGTGTGGGGCAAAACCGGCGCCTTTTGGGGTGGGGTCTGGGGACTCTTCTTCGGTTCAGCGTTCTTCTGGGTTCCCGGGCTGGGGCCGCTNNCAGTACGAGACAGACCTGAAGGCTGGCAAGTTCGTCCTGCTTGCCCACGGCTCTGTGGATGACGTCGCCGGTGCCAAGGACATCCTGACACGTACTCAGCCGGTGACTTTGGAGCACCACCAATAGACGGAGACTGACATGAACACGACCGCAGGATTGTGGATCGACCATCGGAAGGCCGTAGTTGCGATTGTCTCAGCCAAGGGCGAAGAGACGATGGAGATCAAGTCGAATGTGGACAAACAGCCAGGCAGATTCGCGGGCGTTCGTTCGACGGCTCCCTACGAGTCACAGCTGGTCAAGGCCGACGACAGACTGGAGAGGAAACTTACCGGCCATCTCAACCAGTATTATGCGAAGGTGATTGCGTCAATTGGCGATGCCGACGCCATCTTGGTCTTTGGACCAGGGGAGGCCAAGAGCGAACTGAAGAAGCGTCTCGATCGCGCCAAGTTCGGTGGACACATCACCGTCATGGAGACGACCGACAAGCTGACCGACCGTCAGATCGCGGCCAAGGCGCTCAAGTACTTCCACAAGGCGAACTCAATACGGTCGAGCAACGGCGCTGCCGCCGCCGTAGGCCGGAAATTGCGTCGCAACACACCCGCGCGCGAAGTTTGATGGATGTCTGTAGCCGCGAGTGCCATGTGGCCTCACGGCCTACGGCCGGCAGGTATCTTCAATGCGGTAAAAGGAGACGGGCAACCCGTCGCGGGAATGGGTTGCTCTACACAACGGCAACAGCAAAAGGAGAGAATTCCATGGAGACAGTAGGACAGGAAGTAGGAAGGATCGAAACACGACTCCGACAGTTGGGCGCGAAGCTCGATAGGCTGGTGGCCAAGGCCGACGAAGTAGGCACCGATGCCAAGACTGACTATCGCAGAAGGATCGAGCATGTCAAAGATAAGCAGGCCTTGGTGCAGAGCAGGCTCGATGCGTACAGGGCTGCCAACGGCCAAAAGTGGGAGAGTTTCAAAGGTGGTGTTGAGACCGCCTGGCACGAACTCGCGGATGCGTACAAGGCCATCAAGCAGTAGCCACCACGACGCTCCTTGAGCACCGCTCAGTAAATGCATTCCACAGACGAAAGGAACCACCCATGAAGCTCCTTGTGCTCTTCTATTCCACCTACGGCCATGTTTATCGTCTGGCGCAGGCCATCGCTGACGGCGCTCGCGAAGTCCCTGGCGTAGACGTCGTGGTCAAGCGCGTTCCTGAAACCCTGTCCGCCGAGGCAATCAAGTCCATGGGGGCCACCGAGGCGCAGAAGGCCTTTGCGAGTGTGCCCATCGCCACAGTCGGCGACCTGGTGGACGCTGGTGCAGTCATCTTCGGCACGCCGACCCGGTTCGGGAACATGGCGGGCCAGATGCGGCAGTTTCTCGACGGAACCGGCGGTCTCTGGGCCCAAGGCAAGCTCGTGGGCAAAGTTGGCAGCGTGTTTGCCAGCTCCGCCACCCAACATGGTGGCCAAGAGTCCACCATCCTGAGTTTCCATACGACGTTGCTTCACCACGGGATGGTGATTGTGGGACTGCCGTATGCGTTCCAGGGTCAGATGCGCCTCGATGAGATCACAGGCGGGTCGCCGTATGGGGCGTCCACAATCGCTGGGGGCAAAGGCGAGCGCATGGCAAGTGAGAACGAGCTTGCGGCCGCGCGATTTCAGGGCCGGCACGTGGCCCAGATCGCGCAAAAGTTGTCGGCCTAGCCACGCAGAACCGGCGGGCGGTTATCGCTTGTTCCCCCGAGAAGCACTCTGGCCGACAACTCCACCATATCTAGTGTCAAGAAGGTTGGGCCCGTCGAATTGACAGCGAGTGCACGTCATTTTGATTGAAAAGACCAGGAATCCTGGGGTCCGCTGTGCAAGTGCTCGAATCTACTGGCGTGCCCTCCGTGGACCGAAAAGTGCTTCAGTTCTTGTTTCACAGATACTTGACACCGTCTAACGCAAGGAGAGGAGCACTTTGCAAATGAACAAGTCGACACGAGAACGCTCAGATGGCGGCGATGCTTTCATTCCGGAATCTGCACAGATCACTGGCACACCGGATGATTTGGCCGAATTTTCGGGGGAACAGTACCTGCGAGAGGCGCTTGACGATGATATCGGGGAAGGCAGTCGCGACGAGGAACTAACCGAGGAACTAGGTGGTCCCTTTGTGGAAAGCCGTCCCGCGGAGGAGTTTGGCGCGACTCAGGAAGGTGGAAATATCGGCGACTCCCCGACTGGGGCAGAGGAATCGCCCACGGTGCGGGTGCGTAGTCCCTTGCCCCAGGCCGTGGGTCCCTTGGCTATTACGGCCCCTGACGAAGATGGCCAGGGCGAAGTGGCGGAAAAGGACCGCAATGGGAGGCCTCTCAGCGCCTCCGATGTGCGAGCGGCGAACCTGGGTGCGGAGTCGGGTTCGACCATGCAGCCCGACATCAAGGTCGATTCGCCTACATCGCGTGCGTCCCGAGTATGACGCGCCCAAGCTCGACGGGTGCAAGCCGCGATAGTTCTGTGTGGAGTGTGTAGCGCCGAGATTCTGTCAGTGCTCGCAGGAGCGGCAGCGACAGGGATTCGCGTGGTCAGCGGCGCCCCAGCGGAAATCCGTGCAGCCCGCTCGCAGAGTTGCGGGAGCGAGGCAGGCTCGGCCATGTTCATGGCCACGGGGCGTGAACGCGCCCACTGAGTGGCCGGGAGATCTAGGCGAGATAACGTGAAGCCGCATCCTGGCGCCCAGCCCAGCGAGGGGTGAGGTCCACATATGCCGCGAAAAGAACGATGGCCGCGATTCCCGGCGGAGCGAACCAGAAGGAGCGAGTTAAGTTCAGGTCTCCGTGGACATGAGGCGTGTAACGACAGATTGGCGGTTAGGGGTACAGTCCATCTACGATCCCGTTGATGTACTTTTCGATGTTCGTATATCCGGTCTTGTCGAAGTCACCGGTGGCGTCAGAGGGGTTGTTCGGATTCAAGCCGTACTTGGTTTCCCAGGCATCGGGCATGCCATCCTTGTCGGTGTCGACTAGCGCGGTCCCACCTGCCAACGTTCCG
>PMBY01000504.1 GCA_003153875.1 Myxococcales bacterium
GACGCGGATCCCCGAACGGATACCGAACGTCACCATGAGCTTCCCACCGAAAGTCAGAGACGAGGCTCTCGTGGCCTGTGGTCGCCACTGCTGCCTTTGCCATCGTTTTCGTGGGCTCAAGATCGAGTTGCACCACATCGTGCAGCAGTCGGAAGGTGGAGAGGACACGCTTGAGAATTGCGTCCCTCTCTGTTTTGACTGCCACGGAGATATGCGTTCGTATGATTCCGTCCACCCCAAAGGCACAAAGTACACGCCAGCTGAACTTCGCGGGCATCGTGACCGGTGGTACGCCAAGGTCCGGTCCACGGGCGCGGCGGTGTCGGCCGAGCAACACCAGGATCTGGACCGACAGACCATGCGTCGCTTGGTCGAGATCCTTCCTTGGAACCGAGCAATCAACTTCGTCCGTCATCACGACTTCGGTGGCTCCTTCAGGGATGGGGATGTTAACGACTTCCACATCTTCCTTAGCGAGTGCGCAAATCCAACATTCGAGTTTCTCGACGCCGACATCGAAGGGATGCGCGCCGCGCTCCTCGGGGCTATCCGCCAGCTATACGACATCTATGCGGCCGAAACTTTTGTGTCCGAGGTCCGCGACTTGAGAGAAGTCCCTCCGGAATGGGAGGCCACGCAACCAGAGCGGTACTTTAGAGTCATAGCCCAGATTCATGTTGCGGCATCGCAGGTGTGCGACGCATACGATCAGCTTGTTCGGGCAGGCCACCGGAAGCTTGGCGTGCCTTCCGCCGGCTAGCGGCCCTACGACATCAAGCGCAAGCGGCTACAAGAAACGAGGTGCCTGTGGATGCGCAGAAACACTCCAGTCTTGCGCACGCGTCTGGAAGGCTCGGCCCGGCGGGGCCGGACCATCACCTGCCGTTTTCCCACGCGCTTGGCCTCGCCGGGACTCACCATGGACGTGCCGGGCGGGATCGTCGAACGCCCAGCGCACAAGCTGTACCGGCCCACCTTCTGGCCCGCGCGTTCGTTCGTGCACCTGCGCGACCGGCTCAGCGACATTGACCTAGCGGCTTTCCTGGGCGGACCTGCGGCGATCACCAGCGACGGCGCGGGCGCATTGGAGTGGATTGCTCTGCGCTATGCGCTTCGCGAAACGGCGTTTCACCTGCTACCGATCCTCGCGCATCCGGCCTCAGGAACCGCGTAGAACAGATGCTGCTATTCCGTCAGGGACGCCACTTTGTAGATGGCCACGCTTCCCTGAGAAAAAATCCGCGTCAGGCCAGGCGCCGTCTCCGGATCAAAGCCAAGCCCATGCTGCTCCTGAGGGCCGACGAAGAGATAGTCGGCCCCCAGGTGGCGCAGCCGGTGCAGCTCGGAGGGCGTGAACTCGTGGGCCGCCAACACGCGCTTTACCCGGGACATGGTGGAATTGTATTTCGGGGTCACGCTGTAGTGTCCCACCAGCGACGAGGCGCTGGTGTACTTGCTGATTCGGCTCGCCACCGGTGGCAGGGCCAACACCACGGCGCCTTGCCGCAGGTTCTTGTCCAGCCAGTCCAGGGCCGCCATTTCGTCGGCCGTGGCGTAAAACTTGTGGGCGTCGCGCCCGCCTATGAATTGCTGCGAAGAATAGGCCACGCCGCCGAGGTTGCCGATGACCAGCAGGGCAGCCACCCCTACAAGAAATAGCCCGCGACGCAAGGGTCGCAGGTGTAGGCGGAGAGAAAAGGCCAGTACAACCAGCGGCGCAAAGAGCGGAATGGCGTTCTGCGGGCTGAACCCGAGCGCTGGTATCAGGCTGCCCAGATGGACGCAAGCGAAGATCCCGACGAACCATACCAGCAGAAATCGCTCGACCAAGGAAAGCGGATTGCTTCTAAACTGCAGCAGTCTAGCCAGGGCAAGTAGGCCAATGCTGCCGTATGCGAACAACTGAACCTGCGGCGAAGGCATGAATGTGATGTTGTGTCCTTGCTGCGACCAGTATTTGAAGATCGGATGGAACTCGAAGAGCCAGATTGAGTACGCGAGCGCCGGCAACGACATCGCCAGCGGAATCGCGCGCAGGGCGCTGATGCGCCAGTCGAAACGCCGGATGGCCTCGACGGCAACAAAGACCGGGATCACTACCGCCAGCGAGATGAGATCGTAGGGGCGGACAAAGCCATTGATGAGAAACACGGCCCCGGAGGCCACATAGAGCCACGGGGATTGGTTGCGCATTTCGGCCATGAGAAACAGAGCGCCGCCGATGAGCATGAGGCCGTGGGGAAGGGAAAAGTGCGGGTTGAGCATGAGCTGCGGAAAGGGCAGCAGGCCTGACCAGAGATCGGGCGCCAGTGCGACGAGGGTGTCGTGGGACACGAGTCCTCTGCGAGCCGCCAAGAAAATGAAGGTTCCAAACCCGCTGCAGAAAATGAAGACGCAGAGAGAAGCCAGCCGCTTTGAAAAAGTCGGCAAGGCCACCAGGGAAAGCAGCGTGAACCCGAAGACCAAGAAGCAGACTCCGGCCAGACGCCACACCTGATAGACAGCGTTGGCCGACAGATGAAACAGGCGCATGACTCGCCCAACGGCGAGAAACTGAAGATTGACAAAGGCGCCCTGGTTGGGCGCGGCGGTCAAGCGATTGTTGAAGAGGATGTTTCCGTCATACGCCTGGCGGATGAACGAGAAATACATGTTCTGGTCGGTGGTGTGGGCCACCTGGCCAAGAAACGTCGCTGACGGCGGCTTGTTGTGATCGGCAAAATAGTAGGGCAGGTAGCTTTCGAAGAAAGCTGCCGACACAATGCACAGGGCGGCGAAGAAGAGTGCTAACCGTTGGCGTTTCATCCTGATCTGACATCGTCGCGCGTAGTCTCGGTCGTGTCTACAAGTCGAGGACAGGAAGTGCGGTCAGGGCGCGGATCGGTCGCCCTAGCGCGGACGCACCGGAGGCTCATATCGACGACAAGCTGATCGCCCCGTTACCACTGGGCGATTTGCTCCTCGTCCTTGTTTCGACGTCGTTCCGCAAGACCCGAATCCAGAATTTCGATGCCGCTCCCCTCCGCGAATTCCTCGGGGCTCAGGCCGCTGTCACTAAGGCTCCGAACCAGCTTGGCCTGTGGATGCGCAAGAACACTCCGGTCTTGCGCATGCGTCTGGAAGGTTCGGCCCGGCGGGGCCGGACCATCACCTGCCGTTTTCCCACGCGCTTGGCCTCGCCGGGACTCACCATGGACGTGCCGGGCGGGATCGTCGAACGCCCAGCGCACAAGCTGTACCGGCCCACCTTCTGGCCCGCGCGTTCGTTCGTGCACCTGCGCGACCGGCTCAGCGACGTCGGCCTGGCCGCTTTCCTGGGCGGACCCGCGGCGGTCGCCAGCGACGGCGCGGGCGCATTGGAGTGGATTGCCCTGCGCTATGCGCCCCGCGAGACGGCGTTTCACCTGCTACCGATCCTCGCGCACCCGGCGTCAGGAACTGATCCGCGCGAGGGACAGCTCGACTACGCCGTGTGGTTCACTCCCCAGGGAGATGCCAGGAGCAACCGCCTGCCCCACCACGTGCGGCGAGCCCTGCGCGCCGCCCTGTTCGGCCCGAACGAGCCGGACCTGGACGACCTGGCCAATTCTGTGATGCTGGTCGACCGCGACGACGTGCAGGTCATTGCGCTCAAGCCGGCCTTCCAGGGCGACGCCGTGGTGGTCCGTCTCGCGAGCTTCGCGCCCGCCGCGGTCGAGGTTCGCCTGTCCTGCCCCAGCCGTCCCATCCGAAAGGCCACCCTGTGCGATGCGCGCGAGCGCGCGCTTTGCGACCTCGAAGTGTGCAGCGATAGCGTGATGGTGCCGATGCCCTACGCGCTGGCCAGCGTGATGGTTTGGCTGTGACCCGACATCCGCCTCGCTCGCCCGGCGTGGCGGGTGGCGAAGGTCGGGCCAGTGACGACTGGCTCAACTGACGCCACCATGGACACCGTGATGTCTATCCAGTAGCATCAAGATGTGCGAACGACACTGACCCTCGACGAGGACATTGCTGCCAAGCTGAAAGCCGAGTCGCGTAAGACCGGCCGGCCGTTCCGGGACACCGTGAATGCGTGTCTGAGGGCCGGTCTCACCCTGCGGAAGCAGGGCGATTCGGCACGGCCGTTCCGTGTCAAGGCGCGCGACCTGGGACTGCGCCCAGGGATCAACATCGACAAGGTGAGTGCCCTGCTTGACGAGCTGGAAGGGCACGAGCACAAGTGAACCTTCCAGACGCCAACATCCTGCTGTACGCCTATGACCGTTCTTCACCCCACTGTGCAGACGCGCGGCGCTGGCTGGAAGAGGCGCTATCCGGGTCTACCCCGGTCGCCTTCTGTTGGCCGACTATTCTTGCCTTCATCCGCATCGCGACAAATGGGAAGGCCATGGCCAGACCGTTAGCTGTGAACGACGCACGCCAGATTGTGGAATCGTGGCTTAAGCAGCCCATCTCTGCGATCGTGTTGCCGACGGATCGGCACTGGGCACTTCTCTCCAGTCTGCTGACGTCTGGTCAGGCCAGTGGGCCGCTCGTCTCGGACGCCCACCTCGCCGCCCTGGCCATCGAGCATGGTGCCACTCTTGTCACAAATGACCGCGACTTTGCGAGGTTCCCGGGCCTGGACGTCGAGTATCCTCTGATGGGTGCCTAATGCTGTTCGCCGGCTGTGGATGCGGGGTTAGCCTTAGGAGGAATCCATGAGAATCGCGATGTTCATTCTGGGACTGTCATTTCTGGCTGGCTGCGCAACCGTCGGCAAGAAGTGGGACACCACCCACGCCAACGATGTACAGAGGGGAGTCCAGGACAAGCAGCAGATGATCGCCTGGTTCGGCGAACCGACAACCCGCGTTTCGCCCTTGAACAATCATCCTGCCGGGTGCGTGGAGCGATGGCAGTGGACCTACGCCCACTCGGTGGCCGGTGCCAGCACCGTTTCTGACGTACTAGTTGTCGATTTCGATGCTGCCGGCAAGGTCTGCGAGAACTCCTACGCGCAGGTCAGACAGTAGGCCAACACTTAGCCTCCGTTTGTCTGACATCGTACATCACGTCAACTATGTCCCCGGTCGACGCCGCCCCTTGCTGTCGTGATGGCTTCGACGGCGTTGTTCAGGGAGGATCTCCGATGCAACTCTCACAGGCTAGCGTGGTTCGGGCAATTTCCGCCGGCGTAATTGTGCTCGTCGTTGGGCGGAGCGGACAAGCCGCCGCGTGTACGAAGGACGTCGATTGCAAGGGTAACGGGGTTTGCAAGGATGGCAGTTGCTTCAGCCCTCCGAGTGCGGCGTCGTCAATGCCACGGCTCATGATTGTCAACTCGCCTCCATGTGGCACAACGGCCGATTGCCAGGGTGCCCGAGTTTGCGAGCGTGGTCAGTGTGTGGATGCCTCTTCGGCCATACCGGCCAACCCCGAAGTCCCGCCGGGATATGGCGCGGGGACGCAGACTTCGGCTGCTCCCGTCTGGCCCACCTCGGCTTGGGTTGTCGCGGTCGGGGTCGACTACCGCTCCGTCACCGCCTACTTCTTCAACCCCGGCGGCAGTGGCGAGTCGGTCAACACCCAGGAGGGCTTCAGCCTTTTCGGCCTCGCCGGAGAGGTGATGTACCGGTTTCACGTAATGGACCGATGGGCTATTGCGCCGGGCTTTGGCCTGACCGCGATGACCGGCACCTACGACGGCTATCGGACCGGCGTCCCGCCGTACACGCCCCCAATTACCCAAGTGGTTTCTGGCTCCGCCGCCTTCGGTGTCCGGTTGGAGATCCTTGGAGAAATCTCCTTCGACCTGAGGCCTCGGCTTTCGGTACTCGGAAGGGTGGGCGCCGGCGCCACCGAATTGTTCGGCTCCAGCTCAGGAAGCGTTTCGCCCTACGACAAGTCTATCGGCGAAGGTGCGTTCAATCTGACGCTCGGTCTGGGACTGCGCTACGACGTGCGCTCTAAGATGGGCATCTGCCTTCTTTTCCAGTTCACACCGGTGACCGTATCCGCGTGGTCACACTACATGGTAACCCCCTGGGCGCCGGAGTCCCAAGGCAACTCCACCTGGGCCTTGCAGTTCCGGGTCCCCTTCTCGCTGTAACAAGAGGGGCCCCGACTTTTGGGGGCAACTACACATGGCCGTGGGCCGACGGTAGCGCGGACGGTAGCGTCGACGGTAGCGCCGACGGTAGCAACGAAAGTCAGCCCTCGTCTGGTGTCCAGCTGCGAATCAGGAAATTGCAGGCATTTCTTCCTGGTGCATAGCCGGATCGAACGGGGTATTTCTGGTCAGAGAGTGCATGCGCGAGATGGCGATCTCGTTCTGATCTAGATCCTTTTCCTTCCTCCATGCGTTCTATCCATCCAGGAGGGTTGACATGAAGAGAACCAGCCTGAAGCAATGTTGCTTGAACCGTTTTCATACCCGTGGATATCATCCAGCGTTGTGGAGGTGGCCCATGAACGAACATAACGGCGAGGCGCTGGCACGGATCGATCACAACTTCTCTGTCAGAGAGATACTTGAACAGACCGGCCGCGGCTCGTTGGTCGCGACGGCTGCGATCCTGACAGCAGGTTTGCTTTTGCTCAACTCCTGTACACCGAGCGAAACAAAAGGCGGCAGCATGAGTGGCATGACCGCAACGGGGGGTACCGTTGGCTCTGGTGGAACGTCCGTCGTGGCCAGCATCGCCAGTTCTGGCGGAATACCAGGCCTCGGCGGTAGCACAGCCACCAACAGTAATGTTCCGTGGACGGTGGCGCCGGGCGGATACGTGACGAGCGGGCCATGGGAAGGCTACGCGTGGACCTTTGCTGCTGGCACAGGGTCCACTATTAGTCCTGGGGACTTCTCGATGCTCGCAGCAGGCAATCCCCTTTGTGCCAGCGGCAGCGTCGGGCCGATGGTGGACTCCAGTGGCGCGGATGGAATAGGCATCAACCTAAATCAGGCGCCAGGTGCGAACACCCCGGTAGAAAACTGGACACCAACCGGAACCGGCATCGTCATTAATGTTAGCAATCCGGGGGGCAGTGCGCTGCGTGTGCAAATCCAGGGGCCAACCGGCGCAACGGATGCGACTGATCGGTGGTGCACACAGTTCACCGTTTTTGACGAGCCGGTTTTCCTCCCCTGGAGCGCTTTCAACACTGCCTGCTGGAATGGTTCCGGTTCGACCTACCAAATGCAGCCCCTTCAGGCCGTGTTATTGATCGTGCCTGGAGGAAAAGCAACGGCAGTGTCTTTCAGTGCCTGCATTACGAGTCTCAATCTACAGACGGGCGGCGGAACCGGCGGCAGTGGTGGCACGAGCGCAGCGGGCGGAACCACCGGCTCTGGTGGAACGGAGTCCTGCCAGCAGGCGGCCACCGCGTCTCAGTGTTCGATCCTCCTAGAGCAATCGCTGTGCGAGAACATGGTGGGATGTACCTACCTAGTCGATGCGGGGAGCTGCAGATTCGGCAACAACGGGCTCGGGTGCGGCGGTATCAGTTACGATCGAAGTAATCCTGCGACTTGTACGCAGCTGGCAGGATGTTATGTCCAAACTGACATGGTCTGGGGCACGAAGACTTGCCTGGGGGAACCAACCTGCAACGCGGCATCGAAAAGTAGTTGTGAGGCAATTGCTTACCCAGGAGCGCGTACGCCTTGCGTGTGGGCAGCCTGCACCCAAATATGCCCCTCGTTCACGACCCAAGCGACTTGTGTATCGAATTCGTATTGCAAGTGGGGTCCGACTCCTCTTCCCAAATCTGCCTGCTCAGCTTGCTCCGACGCTTGCCGGGGCATCCCTGGCTGTTCGTGCTGTCAAGAATGCGGCGGAGCGTGCTTCTATTAGGTGCGAGGGGGGCTCCATCTAACCGGACCGAGCACGCCTCGGGCGCTTCGCTGGTGGTCGATGCTGGGTGTGAGCAACAACCCATTTTCTCCGTCGAGCCGCTCTTCGTTCCGGCCTCGGGAACCGATCCGCACGAAGGGCAACTCGACTACGCCGTGTGGTTCACTCCCCAGGG
>PMBY01000325.1:0-7979 GCA_003153875.1 Myxococcales bacterium
GCTGTTCGGTCGGGCGGGCAGGGCACGAGCTTGACGTAGGGACGTCCGGCTTTAGCGATAACGATTTCTTCACCGGCCAAGGCTTCCTCAAGCAGGCGCGAGAGATGGGTCTTGGCCTGCTGGACGTTGATCGATTTCACAGACTTAGTCTGGTCTGGTCTGCTGGAAGAGTCAATTCACCGCGATGCCCGCCTGACTTGGATCTGGGCAACACCTGTGGTGGCCGAAGTGATCTTCGACTGGGAGACTTGCCCCACCAGCTTGGCCGCGAGGTCGTTGCCCAGCTTCTCGTCGCCGGAGAGTCTCTCGACCGCCGTGATCTTTCCCGTGCTGTCGATGGAGAGGCGCAGGCGCAGGGGATTGGCCATCTGTGCGGCGGTGCAGGGTGCTGTGCGCGGGCCACGTTGAATGACCGCGACCGCTGCCCGCAGGTCACCCACTTCGCGGTCGCTCTCGGGTTTTGCCTCAAGCCTGCATGTGGGCTTGCCTCCCGCACCCTGTCCGTTCTTCCCTTTGTCGCGTCCACGTGGCCTGCGCTCGGGGTCTTCCTCGGGCAGGCCGCCCAGCGGGTCCGGCGGAATCTGCCGGCGGTCGCTGATCAGGCCCGCGGGCCGCGCGCCGATCGCGTGGTCGGGCGCGGCGGCCAGGGCGTGGCGGAAGGCAAGTGATCCTCCCGTGCAAACAAACGTAACAAGGCAGAGTGCAGCTTTCTTCGACGGGTGCGCGCGTCGCATGGCGGGCCTCCTGCCCCCGGGACGGTGGCGGCTCGACCGGGGGACCTAGGCCTTTGAACGCGCGGCCCAGAAAGAAGATCTACGAACCGGTCTTCACCCGCTGGCGCAGGTCTTCGATCTCAGCATCGATGCGTGCCACGCGCCGCCCGACCAGAAGGACGTAGGTAAACACGGCACCCCAGATGAAACCGTAGGCCAGGGCAACGTAGGTCATGGTGACTTCTCCTCTGCATCCTCGACAACGATGGTCAACTCCAGCAGGCGCGACTGGGCGCGCTCGACGCGCATTCGCAAGGTCAGAAGCACGCCCCACAGGGCGCTGAAAATGGCCAGCGACAGGAAGAAGGGCAACCGCATCCCCGGGGCCAGCGACGAAACCACCTTGGTGGTCGGATGCAGGGTACGCCAGACGTTGACGCTGAGGTAGACCAGGGGCACGTCGGCCGCGGCGAAGAGAGCCATGGCCGACGCCAGCCGACGGCCGCCGGCGCCGCCATAGCGGCGTGCCAGGCCATAGGCGACCAGCATCAGCCAGAGCAGCAGCGAAGAGGTGAGGCGCACGTCCCAGGTCCAGAAGACGCCCCACGCGGCTCGCGCCCACAGCGGCCCGGTCACCAGCACACACAGACCAAACAGCACACCCAACTCGGCACTGCACAGGGCTAGACGATCACCGCGCTCCGACCCTCGAAACAGGTACGCCAGACTGCCAGCCGCGCACACGAAGGTGGACAGCATGAGCAGCCAGGCGCAAGGCACGTGGAAGTAGAAGATCTTCTGCACGATGCCCATGGTCTTTTCCAGTGGCGCGTTCGCGACCAGCAAGGTCACCACGAAGAACCCATGGAGAACCAGCAAGAGGCCGACGACGAAGGCGGTGTTGGACTTTTGGGCCGAAGACATCGTGGAAAGCATAGCTCACTCTCCCATGACGACGGGTTCGAAGGACCAAAGCCCGACCACCACGAACACCACGTCCAGGGCGGTTAGAAAACGCGTCCAGAAGAGCGCGGGATCAAGGTCCGGGGCGGCCGGGTCGAGCAGGGTGGCCGTCGCTCGGCTGGCTGCCAGCAGCACCGGGATCACGATGGGAAAGAGCAGGGCGCCGAGGAGCGCGTCGCGGCTGCGCGCGCGCAGAAGCGCGGCCGAGAAGATCACGCCCACCGAGGCGAAGCCGATGGTTCCCAACAGGAGCAAGAGGCCCAGCCAAAGCGCGTGCAGCCAGATGGCAGCGGAAAACAGCCCCGCGAGCAAAGGCACCAGCAGCAATTCCACCAACAACATGATGGACGCGGTGGCTGCCAGCTTGCCCGCATAGATGGCCGAGCGCGGGACAGGGGACAGCAGAAGCGAACGGATGGCCTCGTTCTCGCGTTCGCGGTCGAAGGTGCGCGACAGGGCCACGGTGCCCGAGAACAACACCGCGACCCACAGGATGCCGGCGATCGCGTCGGGCCCAACCGTGACTTCTTGCCCTGAAATGAAGGCAAAAGAGAACACCAACACCACCAGCGCGGCCATGAAGCCCATGGTGTAGACCACCTCGCGGCTGCGTCCCTCGATGTGCAGATCCTTCCACGCGATACGCGCGGCCTGAGAGACCCAACTAGGCCTTGCCACGGATGGCCTCCTCATAGATGGCACGAACCTCGTCGGCGGAGAAACCCGCGCGCGTCTCGTCGCGCGCCACGCGACCACGGCGCAGGACCACCACATGCGTGGCCACGGCAGCGGCGGCCGCGAGGTCATGGGTCACCAGCACCACCAGCCGGCCCGATTCGCGCTCACGCCGCAACTCCCCCGCCAGCCAGGCCGCGCCGGCAGGGTCGAGCGCGGAGCCGGGCTCGTCGAAGAGCAGGATTTCCGGCTGGTGGAGCAAGGCGCGCGCCAGCGCCAGTCGCTGCAACATCCCGCGCGAGAAGGTTCGTGCCGCGGCTTCGCGGCGGCCGCCATCCAAACCCACGCGGGCCAACATCTCGTCGATGCGGCGCTCGGCGTTTGCGATCCCATAGAGCGAGGCAAACAGACGCAAATTGTGCCGAGCCGAGAGATCTCCGTACACGCCCGGCTCGTGACCCACGTATCCGATGGCGGCGCGCAAGGGGCTGTGGCGCGACAGTTGTTCATCGCCCAGCGTGATGCGGCCCTGCGACGGTTGCGACAGCGTCGCCAGCAGGCTGAGCAAGGTGGACTTGCCGGCGCCGTTAGGGCCCAAAACCGCGGCCACCTGACCAGGGAGGAACGCCAGCGACACGTCGGCCAATGCGCGTTGCCGACCGAAGGTCTTGCCGACATTCATCAGGCGCAACGCACGTTCGTTCATGGGTTCACGCAGGCTTGTCGGCAGAGCTCGCGTTGTCAGCCGCCTCGACCGCCGCCACCAGCTCGGCCCGTCGCTGGGCGAGCGGCGCATCGCCAGCTCCAGCGGCCCGCCGTGCGCGTTCCACTTCCACCAGCTCCGCAAAAAGTTCGTCACGGCGGCTGCGGCGTTTCTCTGGCCGCTTCTCGACCCTGGGGCGGCGCCAGCCCAAGACCACCGCGAACACCAGAGCCGCCACCAGCACCGCCGCGATGGTCTTGCCCAGTCCCCCGCGCGTGGGCAGGCCCGAAACGGTGATGCTGAGCACACCGTTGCGAGGCACGCTGGCGAGCTGGAAGATCAGGATCCGTGCGCCTCGATCATCCGTCTGGGGAGCCATGGCCTGCAGACCCGGCGCCGCCAGGGTCAGGTGAACAGTTTCCGGCACCATGACCACCGGCTCTTCGATTCCGAGTGGCATGGGCTGGCGGAGCGTAATGGCGTTTTCGCCGGCGGCGGGGACAAAGTAACCGAAGCGCGCCTGCACCGGCGGCGTGTGCGAACTTGCGGGTGGAATCGCCTCCCGCAAGAACAGGGTCGAACCTTGCTCCAGTTCCAGCCGCGCGCTGCCTTCGATGGCTTCCACGTCGTTGGCCCCTGATGGAAGGGGAATGGCGATGCCTCCATGGTCGGCGCGGAAGATCCGATCGGATGTGTTCTCCAGTACCAGGTTCTCCATGACGGCCAAGGCGTCTTCACGCAGATCGATGAGCAGCTTGGACGAGCTGGACACGCGTACCACCGACGGGTCGCTGGTGCCTTCGCCAGTGTCGTTGGCTGTCTCGGTCGGAGTACCGCCATGCCCGTGCGCACCTGCGTGTGGCTCGGCGGGCGTGGGTGCCGCTTTGCCTTCGCCTTCCTCTTGGTCTTGTTGGGAGAGCA
Organism: Myxococcales bacterium; assembly: GCA_003153875.1. Next base: position 3,976 of record PMBY01000325.1, read on the forward strand.
GCATGAGACGCGCGCCTCCCTCGGCGGGGATGGCGAACGACGCGGTTTGCAGTCGCTGGTCGTCGACCACGGCCTGGGCTTGAAACTGGGCGCCCACAGGAAGATCGGCGAAAGTTGCGCGACCATCCGACTTGGTCTTCTCAGTTCGCATCGTGGCCTTGCCACCCGGAGCAGTCACCGAGGCCACGACATCGATCCCGACGGCCGCGTTGGAGAGCGAGCCGCGACCCACGCGCACGGTCACTGTGCCCACCGGCAAGTCGCCTACCATCAGAGGACGCGCTGCCATGGCCTGGGCATCGCCCTCTGCCGCTGGCGGCTGCGCAACAGCAGTCCCGGAAAGAAGCAGCAGTGCCACCAGCACCGGCCAACAGAATCCCCTCTTCATTCTGCCGCCTCCGCGGCGGACTGAAGCCGCGCTTGTAGTTCTTCTTCGATGAAGGCGCGGCGTTCTGCGCTGGTGGTGGCTTCCTGCCGCAGCAGCGGATCCAGAACGCGGTACAAGGCCAGCGCGGTCAAGCCAAGAATGAGTCCGCCCACACTGAGTATCGCCAGCGGCGCGCCCCAGGGCAGCCGCGCGACCACCAGGCCAAAGAGCAGAGCGACGGCTGCACCCAGGAGCGTGATGGTCACGCCAGCGAACGAAAAGCGCGTGTGTGACGCGGAGGCGACCGATCGGCCGCCGGGAAGGAGCACGAGAGTCGTGGCCGCGGCCATGAGCAGAAAGCCCAGCCACATCCAGTCGACGAGCGGGTTGCTGACCAGCTTGAGAGCAGCCGTGCCTTGGGCGAGATCGTGCTTGCCCATGGTAATGTAGAGATCCTCGACCAAGCCGCGCATGATGGCGACCTGGGTGGCCGGCTCGTCGGGCCGTTTGTGGTACACCCAGCGCGCGGGCTGCAGCTGGCCGGCGGGCTTGCCGTCGAGCAGGACAGTAAGCTCGGCGGTGACCATCTGCTTCTGGCGATCTTCCGTCTGGGAAAATCCGTCAAGTCGGATGCCGTGCTTGCCAAAAGCGCGCGTCTGGCCCACTGACAGGACCACCGACTCCTCGCGCTGAAAGGCCTGGCCAGCGAAGCCGACGAACATGAGCGCCATGCCGAGATGGACCAGATAGCCGGCGTAGGGGCGGCGGACCCGGAAGACAAGCGCGCCGAGCGCTGCCATCGGTCCCTGGCCCGTGCTGCGTTTGCGGCCGACCACGCCCCGGCCGACCTCCTGGACTACCGCTGCGGCGATGAAGCCCGACAGACCGAGGCAAAGCAGCGCACCCTTGGACGAGCCCAAACCGCCAGCGATGCAGACGCCGGCCGTGACGATTCCCGCGACTACCGGCGCGATGAGACGGCGGCGCAGCTCGGGCAGCGCGGTTCGGCGCCACGCCAAAATAGAGCAGACACCGGTGAGCAGCAGGAGCGCGATCCCGATGGGCACCATCCAGCGGTTGAAGAACGGCGCGCCCACGCTGATNNCGCTCGCGGCCTATGGCTTCGGACAGGGTGGGGAACAAGGTGGCGAACATCAGCACCAGCGCGGCGAGCACAAACAGCCAGTTGCTTGCGACAGTCGCCGCTTCACGCGACAACCAGGAATCCAGCGGTCGCGACGCCCGCAAGGCCGGCAGGCGCGCAAACAGAAATCCGAAGCTGACCAGCAGCACCAGGCCCATGAAGATGGTGAAGATCCACGCCAGCCGTGTGTCCTTGCCAAAGGCGTGCACCGACTGCACGATGCCCGAGCGGGTCATGAAGGTGCCAAAGATGGTGAGGAAGAAAGTCAGGATGACCAAGACGAAGGTCCACCGGCGCAACAGTCCCCGCCGCTCTTGCACCTTCATCGAATGCAGCATCGCCGTCGCAGTCAACCAGGGCAGCAGGCCCGCATTCTCGACCGGATCCCAGGCCCAGAACCCGCCCCAGCCCAGCACCTCGTAGGCCCAGATCATGCCGAGCACCAGGCCAAGCGTGAGCAGAAACCAGGAGGCGAGCGCCCAGCGGCGAATCGACGCCAGCCAGGCGTCGTCGAGCTGGCCCGACATCAGCGCCGCCATGGCGAATGCGTAGGGAATGGTCAGGCCCACGAATCCGCCGTAGAGCGCGGGCGGGTGGGTCACCATGTACGGATTCTGCAAGAGAGGATTCAGCCCCTGGCCCGAGGCTGGAATCTCCACGAGAAAGGTGTCGAAGGGATTCTTCTCGAAGATTATGAGGTAGAGGAAGAAGTCCACGACCGCGGCTATCACCGCGATGGCGTAAGGCAGAATTTCGCGCTGGCGGTGCCGGTTGCTGTACACCGCGATGGCCGCGAACAAAGCCAGCAGCGCCGCCCAAAACAGCATAGACCCGTCCAGCCCGCCCCAGTACGCCGAGATCTTGTAGGCTAGCGGGGCCTGCGCATCCGAGTAGTGCTGGACGTACTTGATGCTGTAGTCGCCCGACACGAAGGCTTGCACCATAGCCACGCTGGCCAGCCCCAGCACCGCCGCCAGGGCGTACACCGCGGCCCGTCCGGATTCGAGCAGACGCGCATTGCCACGTCGGGCTCCCAGCAGCGACGCCGCGCCACCATAGGTTGCCACCACCAAAGCGATGAGGACACAAAGGGCGCCGAAGTCAGCCATTCGACCAGTTCCCTTCAGATGCCACCGCTGCCGGCCGGGTTACTCAAGTCGCCATGGTTGCCAGCTTGGCGCGAACGATCATCTTGAAGTCCGCGGCGCCCGTGCCAGCCAGGGGAATGTCGAGCCAGAGCTGCGAGGGGCTGCCGTGGGCCGCCTTCTGGGCGCGTTGGCCAACCGGCGAGAGGCCCTGCCAATCCACCGCTGCGTTGGCTGCCGCTTCCAGTGACACGATGGCCACCGGGAGATCGCTGTGCAGGAGCAGGGCACACAGGGGCTTGCCGCCGACTAGGTAGCGCAAGGCCCATCCGGTCGAGGGGCCGTAGAAGCAGACGTCCTCGACGACCTCTTTCTGCTTGAGGAGAAAGGTGCGCGCCGCCTCGAAGCGCTTGCCCAGGGCCAGTGGCAAACGTGCCGTGAAGGCCGCCGGCGTGGGCTGCTGGTTTCTCTTGGGGAACGCGACCCGCGGCGGCTGTGGCGCTCGGGCCGGCCGTGGCGCGGCCGGCGCCGGCTGGGCCTTGCGCGCAGCGGGCTTCTTTTCAGGCGGCGTTCTTGGCATTTTCTCGGTTGGCCAGGTAGTTCCTGGTGTAGGCGATGATACCAGGCAGGAGCGACAGGAAGATGATCAGGATGATCAGCTTCTCGATGTGCTTGGTCACGTCAGGCCAGACGTTCGCCAGGCCGTAGCCAAGCAGGGTCATGGACAGCACCCAGCCTATGCCGCCGAAGACATTGTAGCTGATGAAGCGGCGGTAGTTCATGCTGCCCACGCCCGCCACCACCGGAGCAAAGGTGCGAATGATGGGGATGAAGCGCGCCAGGATGATGGTCTTGCCGCCGTGACGTTCGTAGAACTCGTGGGTGCGGATGAGGTGCTTCTTGTTGAAGAGAAGCGAGCTCTCGCGCCTGAAGATCTTGGGCCCGGTCTTGCGGCCAATGTAGAAGCCGACTTGGTCGCCCGCCACGGCTGCGACGCAAACCGCCAGGTTGAGCCAAACAATGTCGAGCAGGGGCTTGCCGGTGGGGTTGGCCGAGGTGCAGAAGATGCCGGCCGTGACTAGCAGCGAGTCGCCGGGGAGAAAGAATCCCACGAGAAGCCCAGTCTCGGAGAAGATCACCGCGACAAGAGCGAACATCCCACCCCAGGTGATGATTCCTTGGACGTCGTAGATCCTGTGAAACAAATCCATCAATGATTGCAAGACGGGGACTTCCTTCCGTTTGGGGGTGTGGGGAAAGCGCTAACCTGCCTTGCCTTGTCGGCAAGAGCAAGTCCCGCGCTTCGCCGCAGCCTATAGGGCACATGATGTACTTGAGGACCGGAAGCGCAGGCCCGACCGGCACGGCGAGCGGCCCGGGCCGGCGTGAGCGGTAGCGGTAGCGTGAG
>PMBY01000325.1:8010-26730 GCA_003153875.1 Myxococcales bacterium
CAATTACCCGACAGACTCTAGCTAGATCCGCTGCCAGCCCATGAAGGTGATGGACAAGCAGTGGTACTCCAGATCCGATGACAGCGTCACCCGGGCGGTCAGACGGTCGAAGCTCTGATGCTCCTGCAACCAGGCGGTGGCCAACTCGTCGAGGCGGTCTCGGTCCTTGCGCTTGGTGGCGCTAAAAACCTTGACCTCGACCAGACGAAAGCCAGACACGGCTTCGTCGAAGTCTTCGACGGCCAAGGCTGAAGTGGGCCACGATTGAGCTTCCATTGTTTCTAAGGCTACCCCATCTGTGGTTTCGGTCACGGGCAATATCACTATTTGTCGGAAAAGGCCAACTGGTTCAGTCTGGCCGCAATATAGACTATGATGCCGTCCCAGACGATCGGGGTTCGCGGTAGAGCACCATCCTCCGGCCATGGCCCACACACTTCACATCGTACTGGTTTATGTCCACGTCCAGCCTCACCTGGTCGATACGTTTCGCGTGGCCACGCTGGCCAATGCCTGCGAGAGCGTCAAGGAGCCAGGCGTGGCGCGTTTCGATGTCGTGCAGGACATCGACGATCCCACGCGCTTCGTCCTGATTGAAGCGTACCACGGACCCGAGGGCGTGGCTGCGCACAAGGAGACCGCTCACTATCGCCAATGGCGCGACACCGTGGCCTCCATGATGGCCGAGCCGCGCACGAGCAAGAAGTATCTCAACGTCACCGAGGACGCCACGTGGTGAGCTTCGAATTCGCGACCGCCACGCGGTTGCTGTTTGGTCCGGGCAAGCTGGCCGAGGTGCCTGCTGCTCTGCGCGCCCAGGGCGTGCGTCGCAGCTTGGTCGCGACCAACCTACCAGGCCCAGGCGCCGATCGCCTGCGCTCCCTCCTGTCCGCGGCCGGCATCGAGTCGGTTGTGTGGCTGGTGGATCAGGAACCCACCGTGGAATCGGTGTCGGCTGGTCTGGCACGGAGCCGGCGCGAGGGCTGTGACGCCGTGGTCGGGCTGGGCGGTGGCAGTGCCATGGACACGGGCAAGGCGGTGGCTGCGCTGGCCACCAACCCAGGTGTCCTGCTCGACTATCTAGAGGTGGTGGGCCGTGGGCAGCCCTTGCAGGCGCGGCCGTTGCCTTTTGTGGCCATCCCCACCACGGCCGGCAGCGGCGCCGAGGTGACCCGCAACGCGGTCATCGGTGTGCCAGCGGCCAAGGTCAAGGTCAGCCTGCGCAGTCCGCACCTGCTGCCTATTCTGACGGTGCTCGACCCGGATCTGCTGGAGGGTTTGCCCAAGTCGGTGGTGGCCTCCAGCGGACTCGACGCCCTGTCGCACCTTGTGGAGGCCCTGGTTTCAGGCCGAGCCAATCCCTTGACGGATGCGCTGGGCGCCGAGGGGCTGCGGCATTCGGCGCGGGCTTTGCGGAGGGCCTACACCTCGGGGCTGCAAGCCGACACACGCGAGGATCTGATGCTGGCGAGCATGTGCGGCGGCCTGTGCTTGGCCAATGGAGGTCTGGGCGCTGTGCACGGCTTCGCGGCACCCTTGGGCGGAATGGTGCACGCTCCCCACGGGGCGCTGTGCGCGGCCCTGCTGGGGCCCGTGATGCAAGCAAACCTGCGGGCCTTGGCCGAGCGCGAGCCTGAGCATCCCGCCCGAGCGCGCTATCGGGAGATTGCCGAGATCGTGACGGGACGACACGGCGCCGAGGCCGACGAGGGTGTGGCCTGGGTGCGCGATCTCTGCCAGGCGCTCGAGGTGCGGGGCCTCGGCCATCACGGTGTGTCGGCCGACGCGATCCCCACGTTGGTGGCCAAGGCCAAGGCCGCCAGCAGCATGCGCGGCAACCCCGTGCAACTTTCCGACGAGGAACTAGGCGATATTGTCAGGGGTGCCCTATGATGCGTGATTCTTCAACCATGGAGGTTGAATAGCTCTTATGTGGTTAGACGAGCGAGCCGATACGCCTGTCGGGAACGCCATGGCCCCGATTGCATTGCCCCGCGCGGTTCTCAAGACTCGCCAGGGGAAAGAAACTGTTGCGCCGGACGCCCAGCTCGTACTGGGTCAGTGGGCGGAGATCTTCGCGAATGGCTCCTTGACTCCGCTACATGGATTCGTCTTCAGCTTGCGACCCGGCGAGGTGCTTTTTACCTTTCCCGACCTGCTGGCGGCCCCGGACGGTCTTGAGGCGGGGCATGATGTAGTCGTTCGCTACGCGAGCGGCTCAGGTCGCCACACCGGCCACGCGGCTATTCTGCGCGTGGCTGGCGGTCCACCGGTGACGGCGGCCTTGCAGCGACTTGTGAGGGTGGAGACCGAGCAGCGCCGACGGTTTTCACGCGTCAGCGTGCGGCTGCCGGCGACGCTGGCCGCAGGGGAGGAATCCCCGCAAGCGACTGGCGAGCAGAGTGATGCGCGGGCCAGCGTCCGCAATCTGGGCGCGGGCGGCGTGTCGGTGGAAACTTCGTTGCCGGTCGCGGCCGGCGATGGCGTGAATCTGACCGTGCCCGAAAAGGCCAAGACCGTGGCAAGGAATGCACGTCAATTCGCAGGGAAAGTCCTGCGCGTGGAGAAGGGCGGCAAACGCAAGCGTGCCCCGCGGGTGGCCAGCGTGGAGTTTTCGTTCACGTCGGACGACGAGCGCAATGCCTGGGCACAGCTAGTCCTGGCCCTGCGGCGCAAACACAAATAATACTGCAATGGACAGCGAGCGACGCCTCGGGCTGAGCAGCGCCACAGCCTTGGTCGTGGCGAGCATGGTGGGCACAGGTGTGTTCACCACGAGTGGTCTCCTAATAGCTGATCTGGGTTCGGCCTGGCTGGTGCTGCTGGTCTGGGTTTTGGGGGGCCTGGTCGCCTTGCTCGGCGCTTTGTGCTACGGCGCGCTTGCCCGCCACATTCCCGAGTCGGGCGGAGAATATGTGTTTCTGTCGCGCACTCTGCATCCGGCGCTTGGTTACTTGGCCGGCTGGGTTTCGCTGCTGGTGGGCTTTGCTGTTCCGCTGGGCGCGCTGGCTTTTGCGTTCGGGCAGTACATGTCCGCCTTGGACGGCGTTGCGCTTGCCTCCCCGCGCATGACGGGAACGGTGATCATCCTGGTTGCAGCGTCAGTGCATGCGGTGTCTGTGACCACCGGGGCGCGGGCGCAGGTGATCGCTGTGGGCATCGAACTGGTGGTGATCGCGTTGTTCACCGGGTTCGGCATGGGGCAGTTGGCGCACGAAGGACTGCACAACGTGGCGGCTCCCGGCCGAGTGGCGGGCTTGGGCGTGGCCCTGGTGATTGTCTCCTACAGCTACCAGGGCTGGAACGCGGCGGTGTACATAGGCGGCGAGGTGGTCGAGCCGGGGAAGAACCTTCCTCGGGCTCTGGTGCTGGGAACCGTCCTGGTCACCACGCTCTACCTCGGGCTGAATACCGTGTTCGTGCTGGGGGCGCCGGCGTCCTTGCTGGCGGGAAAGGTCGACGTGGGCCGCATCGCCGCCCTGGTCTTGGGTGGGCCGCGCCTGGCCAAGTTGGTTTCAGCCCTGATTGCCTTCGTGCTCGCGATCTGCGTCTCGTCGCTTGCCATGGCCGGGCCCCAGGTCGCGGCGCGCATGGCAGCCGACGGCTATCTGCCGCGAGTGCTGGCGGTGCGGCCGGGCAGGCCTCCGCGCGTCGCGCTCCTCGCGCAGACGCTGATTGCCCTTGTGGCCTTGTGGACGGCGGCCTTTGCCAGTTTGCTCACCTATGTCGGTTTCACCCTGAGCCTGATGACCGCGGCCACCGTGCTGGGTCTGGTGTGGCAGCGGCACAAGCGAGGCCCGGCCCTGGAGGTTCCGGGCTGGCCCTGGGTGCCGGCCCTGTTTCTGGTTTTCGTGGTTGGCGCCACAGCCTTCACCGTGGCCGAGCGGCCGCGGGAGAGCCTGGTGGGTTTGTCGACCCTGGCGGTTGGCTTGTTGGCGTACTGGCTGCAAAAACGCAAGTAGCTTCCATGGTTGTCCGTGGAGAGCCGGGGGCTGGCTTCCATCCAGATCTGACATCGTCGTCCGGAATCTTGATTCGCGTCGATGGCTGGAGACGATCTGGCAATTGTGCGGTTTCTCGGTCGCGCTGAGGGCGGTCGCTGACCCGTGATGAATGCAAGGACATCGAACGCTTTGGCGAAGATGCCGCCGTGCTCAGCGAGATCATCGACCCGCCGTTGTTGACGATCGCTTCCACTCCGGGGAAACCCCGACCGTTGATGGACCCTCGGTCGGGGTGGAGATGTGGTACGCTTGTGACGTGGACCCGCGGGAAGAAGAAGCCCGGCAGCGTCGAAAGCGATGGGCCTTTGGAGTAACGTCCAAATCCAACAAGTCCGTAGCCACGGATCTCGCTTTCTGGCGTGGGGCCAGCGCCAGCGTGAAACTGGGAGCCACCCGCGCGATGGCCGACGAAGCCGAAATCATCAAGGGACATGCCGCTCCACCCGGACTTCAAAGATCTATTGGCGGTCTTCGCCGCTCACAAGGTTGACTACCTGGTGGTCGGCGGCTACGCCGTGGGTTTCCACGCCCGGCCCCGCTTTACCAAAGACATGGATTTGTGGGTCGGGAACCAACCCGACAACATCGTCCGCGTTCGCTCCGCCCTCGAAGCCTTCGGCGCACCTGCGGCCATGCTGGTGCAGCTCGAATCCGCTCTCGACGAGGACGTACTCTGGATGGGCGTACCTCCCTTGCGCATCGATATCGTCAAAGGCGTCCCTGGCGGCAACTTCTCGGAGTGCTACGCCCGGCGAATTGTGGCCGCCTGGGACGACGTCTTGGTTTCCATCATCGCTAGAGACGATCTCATCGTCATCAAGCGCGCAAGCGGGCGTCCCCAGGATCTCCTGGACCTCGAGGCCCTCGAAGCCGTGGAACCGTAACCACGCTCGCTGAGCTTTGCCAGGCGCGCGTTCTAGGTTAGTTTCTGGGCCATGTTTCGCTCGACACTTTTCCTGTCGTTCTTGTGTTCCGTACTGGGCGCTTCGGCCTGCAGCGATTCCAAGCCATGGTGGGAGTCCTCGCGTCGCAAGCCCCCTTCGCAGCGGAGCGCGCTGAAGGTCACGCCTCCGGTGGCGTCTCCGCCCGCCTCCCAGACCCCCGCCCTAGTTCTGCACCGGCGTTGGGAGATCACGGTCCAGGCCGGTCCGCGCGACCGCGAGGCCGTCACCGTCAGTGCCCTTCTGCCGGGAACGCCTACGGTCAAGTCCGTGCTGGTGCGAGCGCCCAACGGCGCCACCCTGTCATCACAGATGCAGGAGGACGGGCAGGTGGTCTTCAGGATCAACCCCATGAAGGCGGGTTCGCAGGCAATCTTTCTGGCAGAAGAAGGCGAGTTCGCAGCCGCGTCCGGCAAAGGCGGTGTACTGGTCGTGCAGGATCCTGACGGCGTCAAGCTGACCATCGACGGCAAGCCCGTTCTCACCTATGAGACCCGGCGCCAGGCCGAGGGCAAGGACACCCCACCCGAGTACAGACGCAATGGCTATCTTCATCCTCTCTATTCGCCGGCGGGTGTGGTGGTCACGGATGACTATCCCCCGGACAAACCCTCTCAACACGGGATCTGGTCGGGCTGGCAGAAGGTGGAATCGGGAGGCAGCCATCCGGATTTCTGGGACGCCGGCCTCAAGAAAGGTCGTGCGGCCATGGAATCGGTCGCGCCGCTGTGGGGGGGAGCGCTTCGGGGCGGGTTCGGCTCGCATCAGATTTTCGCCGACATGGACGGCCGGAAGGGCGCCATCGTCTTGCGCGAAGGCTGGTCGGTGGCCGCGTCCCGCGAGGCAAGCCGGGCGCCCTATTTCGCGGTGGACCTGGAGTCAACCCAGGCCGTCCTGAACGGTCAGACTACTCTGGGCGAGAATTCCTTTGGCGGGATCACCATGCGCGGCAACCGCGATTGGCAGGGCGCAGGTCAGTCGATCTTTCTGACGTCGCAAGACCAATCGCGCGGTAAGGCCCAGGGCGCGGTGGCGCATTGGTGCTATCTGGGCGGCAAGAGCGGCGGCAAGCTGGCCGGAGTGGCCATCCTGTCCCACCCGCAGAATTCCGCAAAGTCCGAGGCGGTGTTCATCGATCCAGAAGCTCCCGTCATGGGTTTTGCCCCCACCAAGAACGGATCGATCACGGTGCGCCCTGGGAAGCCGCTCAAGTTGAAGTACCGGTTTGTCGTGCTCGACGGCAAGCCGGACAAGAAACTGCTGGACCGTCTGTGGGACGATTTCGCGAATCCGCCGACGGTCGAGGCGCGCTTGCTGGCGAGCAAGTAGTCCACGTACCGCAGGCCAGGATCGTCGTGTATCCTAATCCTGCCGCATGTCATCCGGACCTCCCCCGAAGCCGCCCCAGGGAGGCGGCCGAGCTGGATCAGGTGTGCCGACGTCGGGCGCACCACCTGCCCGGACGCCTGCACCAGGCCCACGAGTCGGTTCGCCGGGAACCGTTCCTTCTTCGCCCGCGGCCGCAGCGGGAAGACCCCTGCAGACCGGGGGCGTCGCCCGGTCGGTGCCGACACCGGCCCCGCGGTCCAGTCCAGCGGCGTCGGCTGCGGTGCGTGCCCTTGCTGCCGCATTGAAGTTGCCTACTGCGGGCGACGCCGCGGGATCAAGGGGCCGCGCCAGCTCGGCCTCAACCGCAACGCCACCCGCATCGGGCGCCAGCGCAGGGCCGCCCCCGTCCGCATCCCGCAAACCTCCCACTTCTGGAGGAGATCCCAGCCCTCGTGCCGGCGGCATCATTCCCCCGTCGTCGGCAGTGCGGCGGCCGTTAGGCGGTGAACCGGCGCGAGACGCGCCTGTGGTGGGGTCCCGCTCACTTGTGCAGCCGGGCTTGGCTGGCCAGGTGAAACGACCCGGGGCCGCCCCTCTTGCCACTCCGGCAGTCCCGGCAAGACCTGTGCAGCCCGCGGCTCCTCGCCCTGGCCTCGCGACTCCGTCTCCGGGCACGATGAAGAAACCTCCGTCGCCTGTGGAAAGGCCAAGCGGAGAACTCGCAAGCGCAGCGCCCGCGCGCGCGTCGGAGCCGCCGGCAGCGGCCGCCTGTGCTCCCGCGGCCCTTCCTGATTCGCTACGGCCCCCCCCACCGATCCGACCGCGGGCTGGCCTTGCCCTGGTAGCGGGTGTGATAGCGGGCGCGTTGCTATTGGCCGGTGGCGCGTTTTTGCTGGTCTACCGATCCGTTGAATCCTGGCGGCAGGAAGCCATCGGGACGGACCCGGGCAGCCGCGTCCGGGGACGCAAATCGGGGTCCAACACGCTCGGGATCGAGTACCACGCAGACGGGAACGCCCTGCGCGACAGCCTCCTGGTCGGTGATCGCATTGTCGCCCTGGGTAGCGCGGGAAATCTGTTGGCCTTCGATCACGCCAGCTTCAGCCTGCTGGGCGAGCGGCACGCGCAACGGAGCTTCCTTTGCATCGGCCCCGGCGACGAGAAGGGCATTTATGCGGCCCTGTCCAACGGCGCGATCGTCCGGGTCAACCCGGCCGACCTGTCGGTGACTGAGGTGGGTGAGGTTGCCGGGCGACCGGAATGGATCGGCCGCCGAAAAGCTGGCGTGCTGGTGGCCATCAGCAATCCCAGTCGCACTTCCTACGGGTCAAGCGCGGGCCGCGGATTCGCATACAAGCTCAAGGATCTGGGTAGCGGGCGCGAATACCCCCTCGACGCACCCACGAAATTCTTGCTCGACAGCAAGGATCGCCTGTGGGTGGGCAGCGATGACGACGACCATGGGTCCAAGCTGCAGGTCATCGATCTCGCGGCGGGCACCATCAAGGAGGTCCTGGCCAAGGGCGGATGGGACGGGCTACAGGGCATCAGCGAACTGGGCGACGGGCAGATCTGGGCCTTTGGCGGCAGTACCCGGCCCGCGGGCCCGGCCAGTTTCATCGTCCGGGTCGATGCCAGCGGGAAAGCTGTCACGCTCTGGTCCGCGGGCGCTGACCGGGCGAAGATTCCGTCGGGGGCGCCTGACACGCCCATCGCGCAGATCCTGCCCGCTCCGGGCCGCGCCGGTGCCATCGTGGTGTCATCCCAGGACGTGGTGGAGGTCGATGCCAAGGTCAGAGCATGGAAGCCGATGGGGTCGGTGGGCTTCAAGGTCCAACACGGCGCGCGTGCCGACCTGCGCGCGGTGGGCCGGGCCCATCTCGACGGCGAGCGGGTCATCCTGACCCTGGCGAGCGGCGGTTTCATGGACATCACCGCCGACCGCTCGCATCGCCACCTGCTCGACGGACAGGATTCCGTCTCGCTCCCCACCGAGATCGAGCGCATGGGCGATGGCTTGGCTTTTTACGGAGCGGGCGGCCCCCTGCTGTATTCGCGCGGGGGCTGGCGTGCGGTGCCCGAGACCGTAGCGCCGCCGCGCGATCTGATGGGCGTGGCACGGAACCCAGGCGAGGAGCGCCTGTGGGCCGCCCTGGTCAGCATCCCGCTCGACGACAAAACCAATGTCATCGTGGCCAAGGCCGGGTCGCGCCGCTACCACAACGGCCACATGCACGGGCTGAAGGACACCTTTGTCACCGGGCAGTGGAAGGACGGCAGCTTCAAGGTGATGAGTCAGGAGGACATCGCGCTTGAGCCCGACGACACCTTCGCCACGCCTGACAAGCAGCTGTGGAATGTGGACAACCAGGGGCTATGGAATTTCTCGGCCGGCAAGTGGCGCATGGTGATGAGCCTGCCATCTTCCAGTCACGGCGCTTTGGCAGACGCGGGGAGCGCGTTCGACTGGCAAGCGGGCCAGCGAGTTCTGTCGGTCAAGTCAGCGGTGGGTGAGCCGCTGCGCTTCGTGGCGGGCGTTGGCCCTCCCTGGATCGGTTTGCCGTTCGGTGCATTTGCGTGGACCATGGCCCGTCTCGATCTCAACGAGGCAGGCGGCATTCCGCTCATCGACGATGTGCCGGTCACCATCAATGGCGTGCGCGTGCAGATTCGCGATGCGCTGGCCTGGAGCAAGGGCCGGCTGCTGCTCGCCACCAACCAAGGGCTGTGCCTGTACGAACTGCGCTGGGGCAACTGCAAGGCGCTTGCACCCAGCGGGCTGGACGACGAGGTGGGCGTCATCATGCGGGATCGATCGAAGCGCGTGTGGTTGGCGGGGCGTGGGCTGTGGCTACTGGAAAGCGAAAGCGTGGCGCGGCCGCTTCACCCGGAGGTGCCGGCCTTGGCGGAAGCCGACGTGGTGTCCATGGCCGAGGCGCCCGACGGTCGGCTGGCCCTCGGGCTGGTGGGCCGCGGGGTGGTGCTCCTCGACGTGCCGTCCAAGTGGTCGCAGCGAGCGCCCAAGACGCCGGCGCAACTTGAATCCTGGGAAGCGCCCCGAGCGTTCGAAGGTCGCTTTTCGGATCAAGCGGTTGCGATCCGGACCTGCCGGTCGCCCGCCGAGCGCGGGGAAGCTGACAGTCAGGAACGGGCCGTTGCTGGGCTGAGGACGCAACTGGCAGGCGCCGTGCTGGAAGCGAACCCACGCGTGCACCTGGGCGAGGAAAGTGCGCTTGACCGGCGCCCCGACATCGGGATCTACGGGACCGACGCTGACAGCCTGGAAGCGCCGGTGCTGGCGATGCTACGCAAGAGCCCGCTGTGGCCCGAGCTGGGTGTCGCCAAACGCTATGGCCCGCCCGGCAGCCGCACGGTCGAGGTGAAGCCGTGCGAAGCGGGTGGCAACAAGAAGTAGAGCCCGGCGGCGCGTTCAGTCAAAATGAATGACTATCTCCTTCAAATCGAAGGAGACGCGAGCGGCCCGACGAACTGCCATCTTGCTATCGCCTGGCGGAGCCGCCGTTTTCGGGGGTTTCGTGGTATACGGGCTCGACGCGGGTTCGTGACCAGGCGTGGCCTAAGCCTTGCACCGCCCGAAGGGTCTTCCATTTATTGTCTGTGGATCGGGGCAGGCCATGCAGTTGCTGTTGATCAATCCATCAAATCCGCTCGTGAGCATCGTCAACCTCGGCGAGAGCCGCTGGAACCAGTATCGGGTTTGGCAGCCGCTCAGCCTCATGGCGCTGGCCGGCCTGACTCCCCCGGATTGGGAGATCACCATCGTGGACGAGAACCTGGGTGTGCCGGACTACTCGGNNCCCGTGGTCATGGGTGGCATCCACGCCACCATGTGCCTGGACGAAGTGATCGACCGGGTGGACTCGGTCGTCACGGGAGAAGCGGAAAGCATTTGGGCTCAGGTTCTCGAGGACGTGCGCCAGGGCCGCCTGCAACGCCGGTATCAGGGCGGGCTGGCTTGCATCGAAGAGATGCGCCCGGCGCGACACGATCTTCTGCCACCGCGCTACGCGTTCGGCGCCATTCAGACCACCCGTGGCTGCCCCTTGAACTGCAGCTTCTGCAGCGTGACGTTGTTCAACGGTGCCTCATATCGACAGCGACCCGTCGCGGATGTGGTGCGCGAGTTCCAGCTCATCCCGCAGAAGCGGGTTCTGTTGGTCGACGACAATCTGGTCGGGACGCGTAGTGACCACATGGCTCGGGCCAAGGATCTGTTTCGCGCCATGGCTGCGGCGAACCTGGGCAAGCAGTGGATTGGCCAGGTCACCATCAATTTTGCCGACGACGAGGAGTTGCTCACATTGGCCGCCCGATCCGGGTGCAAGGGCGTGTTCATCGGTTTCGAGACCCCGAGTGCCGAGGGACTGCGTGAGCTGGGCAAGAAATTCAACCTGGTTAGGGACCGCGACTTCCGCGCCTCGGTGGCGCGCATTCACCGCCACGGCATGCTGGTCGTGGGTTCTTTCATCATCGGACTGGACGCGGACCAACCGGGCATCGGCGGGCGCATCGCCGAAACGGCGACCCGCTACGGTGTCGACAACATCAATGCGCTCTTTCTCACGCCTCTGCCTGGAACGCAGCTGTGGGACAAGATGGCCGGCGAACAACGCTTGGCGGTCAATGATTTTCCGCAGGACTGGCAGTACTACACTCTGACCTATCCGGTGGCGCGCTATCTCCACCTGTCGCTCGACCAGGTCATCGCCGAAATGGATAGCTGTGGCCGAAAGTTCTACTCAATCCCCCGCATCCTCCGTCGCGCGGGCATCAGTCTGTGGCAGCGTCGCGGTTTTCTCATCAGCCTGGTGGCCAGTCTTTCCTACCGCAGCAACTTGCGCGTCGATCGCCACGCCTACGCCGAGTTCAAGCGCGCGCGGGGCAGTCGCTACCAGGGCAGTCCGGCCAACCTTGGGCGTCGTCTCGCCACCCCAGCTTCCGTCGACGACGAAGGGAGCGAGGGCGTGCTTTCCCAAGACATTCTNNCGATTTCAATCCGGTGAAGCCGCAACAAGCTGGACCAGTGCTTCTCGGCTCTCCCAAGCGGCCCGTGGCACTCTCAGAATCCGCTCACCAACACGGGCATGGCGCTCACCAGGTTCTTGCCACTCTTGCCATTGCCGATCTGCCCCAGCTCGTTGTCGCCCCAGCAGTAGACCGCACCGCCACTGGTCACCGCGCACGTGTAGAACTCGCCCGCGCACACGCTGGTCGCTGGCTGCGACAATGTAACGCTCACCGGGACGTCGCTGTTAGTCATCGAACCGCCGTTGCCTAGCTGCCCGTAGGCATTGTAGCCCCAGCACTCAATGGTTGAATCAACCATCACGGCACAGGAGTGGCTTCTGCCCAGAGCAATCGTGGAGGCATTCTTCAAGACCTGCGCGTGAACCGGCGTGTACGCGTAGTTGGTCGTGCCACTCTTGTCGCCAAGTTCTCCATAGAAGTCGTCGCCCCAGCACTGCACGTTGAAGGGACTGACCGTAGCAGCGCCAACGGCACAGCCATGAACGTTCCCTACGCCCACGGCGGCCGCGGTGATGTTCTTGGCGTTCACCGCCACTGTGGTGGGGGCGGAATTGCCATTCCCGAGCTGACCGGCGCCATTGTCTCCCCAACAATAGACGCTGCCCCCGGAGCGAATGGCGCAAGTGTCGTCGTGTGACGCGGCCAACGCCGTCACGTTGGTCAGGGGAGTCGAAGGCGAGGAACTTGTCAGAACGGACGCGGGTGCCACGCTCTGAGTGTTGTTGCCGTTCCCCAGCTGGTGATAGTGGTTGTCGCCCCAGCATTTGACGGTCCTGTCCGCCAGCAAAGCGCAGCTGTGGGTGTCACCGACCGCGACAGACGAGACACCGGAAAGTGAGCTCCCATCCGCATTGCGAACGCTCGTTGGAATGATGCTGCGGGTGCCGTAGCCCGATACGCCGTTACCCAATTGACCGTTTTCATTGTAGCCAAAGCATTGGACTGTGCCGTCCGTGAGCGCCGCGCATGTGTGATATGTCCCAGCTGCCACAGACACCGCCTGAGCCGCAAGCTTTGCCTGAACTGGCTTGGTTTCAATAATGATGGCGGCCCCGTCGATGTTGGGGTCTTCGTCGCCAAGTTCTCCATCGCTATTGTTGCCCCAACACCAGACCGTGCCGTCCTGGATCAGCGCACAGGAATGATCGTACCCGGCGGCCACAGCCGTTGCCACGAGTCTCGCCGTTCCACCCGTGCTCGTCGTTCCGCCCGTGCTGGTTGTGCCACCAGTGGGCTTCGATCCACCCGTAGTGGATGCTCCTCCTGTGCCGGCTGCGCCGCCGCCACCGGAATTTGATAGTCCCCCGGAAGTCGTCACGCCGCCGCTGCCGATTGCACCGCCGCTGCTGGTTGCGCCGCCGCTNNGTGCTGGGTGGAGCGTCGATAGTTGAGCTTGCATCGAACCCGGGAGCGCCGCCGCCCGCGTCTGGGACGCCGCCGGTTGCGCCGGCGCCGCTCATGGTTCCGCCGGCAGTGGTCACGCCGCCGGTCGTGGTTGTTCCGCCGGAAGTGATTGCGCCACCGCTACCGCCCGAGGCTCCGCCTGCGCTTGTGGGAGCGTCGCCGCCGGCAGCGCCGTCAAACCCAGATGCTCCGCCGGTGTCGTTGGGACTGGCGTCAGCAGGGATCCCGGCGTCCCAATAGAGAGAGGTCAGTGTGAGGGCACACGGAATCACCTTGCCGGCCGCTGCCGAACAAGTCATTTTTCCGCGCGCCACGGGGGTGCTGTCAGCCGCCAAGCCGACGACGACGACGTCCTTGTCGCCAGGGCTGGTTTCGATGCCGAGAGTGCCGGGCAGACCCTTGGAAACGTCAAAGGTCTTCGTGGTTCCGTTTGCCGTCACGGCCAGCGAGGTGATCGCCGGGGACTTGGGCACTGTGGTGTCAGTGTCGACCGTCAACAGGATTCCGGCCTTGTCAGACTGGCTGCAGGACGCCAGTGCGCTGACCAACAGCAGCGCGAAAGAGGCAGGAAGGCCGAAACGTCTGGTTTTCCTCATGGCTAGAATCCCTGCGTGCCGAATTTGGTGTTCATGTTCAGGTTGTTGCTGGGACGAGTGAGCACGACGGTCAGCACAACCGCGCCGGCCACCACGGCGCCTACCGCCGTCCAGAAGGGCCAGCCCTTGTAGAAAGGTGGCGACGGCGCTGGCTCCGGAGCGATGGGAGCCGCGACCAGTCCGCCGGGCGCCTCGGTGGCGGAAGGCGCGGGTGCCGGGGCTGATGGCAGGCTGGGGGTTTCCGTCGATGGCAGCACGACTGGAGCTGCCGCGGGAAGCGCTGGCGTGGCCGCCGGGACCGCGGCCGGCGCAGCGGGCTCTGCCGCGGGCATCGGGGCAGGGGCCGGATGTGGCGCCGAACGCTGCCGCTCGAGTTCGCGGATCTTGCTTTCGGCCAGAGGACGCTGCGGACTGTCTGGAGCGGATCGAATGAAGGAACGATAGGCTGTGAGCGCCTTCTCACGATTTCCCGCAAGCCGGCAGGTCTGGCCCAGGTTGAAGAGCAGGTTCGGGTCGAGNNACGCAGCCGTTGCCTTGCGCACATGGGCCGTTGCCACGTCACTGGGTTGCTCGGCCGCCCGCACGCCGGGAACCGTCAAGAGCGACAGAAAGACGACAATTAGAGAACGCACAATGAAAAAACGCTATCACGAACGCATGGGTGATTCCAGGCGGGTTGTCGCGCCTCGTCGCGCAGCCGCCGACGGTCCCCATCCGCAGCGCGCAACACAGAATGAATGGCCGGGCCGTTGAAGAACGACCGGGAATCGGATGCTAGTTGGCGGGAGCCGTGACGGGATTCTCCCAAACGTCGGTGGTATTCCAGAGGGCCTTGTTCAGAAGCGGTGTGCCGCTGAAGTCCAGCGGCAGCACATTGGCCAGACAACTGGTGTCGAGCGGAACTGTGGGGTCATCGAAGAACTGGTCCACAATCTCGAACCCACAATCATGCGACCAAAACACGTCCGTCGGTGACTGTCCCTCCGCTCCGTGCCCTTCGTCCGCAAACGTGACGAAGGTCTGGTTCCGTCCTTGAAAGTGGTCTTTGACGGTGAGGGCCCCGGCCAGCGGAGTTGCCGGATCCAGCCCGCCATTCATCATTAGCACGGGCACCGCGGTCTGCGGCCACTGGCCCGCGTAGGGCGCGGGGTCGTAGCGGGGCCACGAGTCCGCTGCCATCGCAGTTGCCAACGACGCTCCCACGGCGATGGAGGTCTGGTCAAAGGCCGCTTGCACCGCGGGCACGCCTGGCGTGGGATAGGTCCAGAATTCGGAAACGTCGACGTACATCTGCAGCGGCAAGGAAAAGCCCCCGGGGGGCGTCGCAAAGGCGGCCTGCAGGTTGGAATAGAAAAAGGTGATGGCTGTGACATCGGCGGGGGAGCAGCGTTGCGCGCGGTAGGTCAGGGCTGGGATGTAATCGCTCAGCGGGCGCGAGTAGAGCATCTGTCCCAAAATCGACCGAACGTCGGCAGAGGTGACGCCGAGATCGGCACAATGCCCTTGATCGAAGCTGTCTTCGAGAGCGACCAGCGTGGCCCAGGGATCGGGGCCAAGCTTGGCAGTGCAGACCGCATCGCTCTGGCAGCGTTGAAAGAGTTGTTGCCCGACCTGGTTCATGTCGACGTCGAAGTTCGCGAAGCTGGACCCGGGCGGAAGAATTGCGTCGAGCACGATTCCGTCGGCCTGCGCTGGGTAGAGCTGGAGGTAGCGCAGGAGGTGGTAGGTCGCGTAGGAAGCGCCGGTCAGAAAGACCTTCTGGCCCGGCGCACGCGTGAGCTCAATGAGGCGGCTCAGATCGCGTGCGGACTCCGTGGTGCTGAAGAAGGGGAGCCTGTCTCCCCATTTCTGGCTGACGACCTGGCCGCAGGCGGCGATGAGATCTGGTGTTGCCAGGCCTGCTTTCTCCTGATCGGGACAGGTGAGCGGCTCGGAGCCACCNNACCTGGCCGCGCGCGGGTTGGGTCTTGGCGCGCAAGCGCTTGACGAATATGCCGATGGTGCCTGGCACCGTTCCGCTGTCGTCCAGCGGCTGGGACACGGTCGCACACTCGGCCAGACCGTCGCTCTTTTCTTCGATGAGCGAGCAGCTAGACCAGGAAATGTGCGTGCCAGAGGAGTCGCAGCCCAGTTGGAGAGCGACCAGGATGGGAAGGGATAGGACGAGTGTTGTGCGCATGGTGTGTCCCTGTTCAAGTAGCACTGAGTCTACAACGGGAGGGATTCCGCCAGTTGAATTTCCTAGAAACTTCCACCGACGCCGAAGAAGGCACCGCCACTGGTCACACCAAAAAGCGGCGTGACGCCGGCACTGGTGTGATTGGCAGCAGGAGGCTCGGGCTTCGGTCCTGCCGTCGCGCCGCCCTCGGTGGCTTCGTAGAGTTCCCAGGTTCGTTCGACGGGCGCGTGATCCACGCCGATGAAGAGTGCGCCCAAGCCGCCAAGAATTCCGGCATTGACGAGGAGTGCGTAATCGGGGGCACGCTGGCTTCCATGATGCTGGCCAAGCCCGACACCCCCGAGAACCGCCTCGGCCACCCCTACCCCGAGCAGAATCCCTCCGCCGATGTGGCGCAGGCTGCGTCTGCGCTCAGCCAGACGGTGGAACTTGTCGCGCATTTCCAGCACGGCGCGACCCCTGCCTTCTTCGGTGGAGAGATCCTTGCTGTCGAATTCAGCCAGCAGCTTTTCAGAATCGCTGCGAAAGAACGAGCGCACCAGCACCACACCACCAAATACCACGGGGAGCAAGGCCGTCGAGATGATGAGGGCCCTCTTGTCCGAAGCCTTCATGTCGCTGGTGGCGAGCGCGGTACCGAGGACGTCTGCTCCCACCAGGGTCGCCAGTCCCACGCCCCAGCCCAGCATGAAGAGGCGGTCTTGATCGAGCTTGAGGGTCATCTCCAGGTGCGAGCGCAACTGGTCGGCGTCACGCCAGGTGATGCCGAAATAGGCAGGATTCATGTCTTTGGGCGCGGTTTGCGCGGCAGCGAAGGCCCGCGCCCCGAAGGGGCTGGCGAAGAGGGCTGCGAACACAGGGGCTTCCCCGCGCCCGGTCAGGTCTGGCTCGGCCCGTGGCAACTCATCGAGCATAGCGACTGGCCCGGCCGAGTCGTCGAAGTTGCGCACGCTGACCATCGGCCGTTCTTTCCCGGGTGTCTGTTCGTAGATCGCGACGTGTTCGGTCGGCAGGCTCAGGGCGACTGGCGTGCCATCTTCTTTGTTGAGGTCGACCAGACGCGTCCCCTGGGCGTCGCGCAGGGTAAGGCGGCGGGCGCCGGCGGCTTCGATCTTGAGAACGCGCGTCGACGGGTGACGGGTCAGAAGAGCTTGGCTGTTGTCGTGGGCCGGCCCGCGCGCGAAGACCTTGGGGCGATACAGATCGTTGCGGATGTCCTGATTGGCCGCCTCGACAAAGGCCGCCAACTCGGCGTAGCTGACCTGGCCGTTGCCGTCGACATCAGCGGCGCCGCGCAAGCCGGAGCGAAGCTCATAGCTGAAGATGCCGGACTGCAGCTCGCTCCACTCGTAGGTCACCGCCTCGGCGCTGGTAGAAATGATGGCGCCCAGGTTGGGGTACTTGTCGAGCACGCCGGCCACGTTGTGGTTGGTCTCCCAGCGCTTGCCACCGGGCTTGCGCGGGTTGAGCATGAAGTACGAGTTGCAGCTATCGAGGATCAGGTGCACGCGATCGGCTTTCAGGCGAGCCAGCACGCCTTCGTCGAGATCGCGCGCGGTCAGGCGCTGGTCCGCCAGATCGAGGTAGCCCTGGCCGCGATCGACATCCCCGTGGCCTGCGAAGACCAGATAGAGCTGCACGGCTGCGCCGTCCGCCTGCGCGCGGGCGATGTCACTGGCCAGGCGGGCCACGGCGCTGTCGAGATTGGCGCGGGTCGGGGCCAGCGCCCGGCTGCTCCACTCGGGATACAGGCGGCGACTGGCCACATCGAACTCGGCGAGCAGTGTGACCTGTCCAGCGCCCAGCTCGTCGGAGAACAGGTCGGCATACTTGGCGCCGTCGTCGTCAGCGTACTGCAAATCGGGGTGCGATGAAGTCAGGCTGCGGTTGTTGGTGACCACCAGGGCAAAGCCGACTGAGGGCCGGGCGACTGGCGCGGCCAATGCCGGCGTGGTCAATGCGAGACTGATGGCAATGGGGATTGAGGCTGGCAACATGTGATTCAATCCGTTGTTGAGGCTACTTGATGACGTTGATGATTTGGGTCTGCTGAGCGAGCACGGGCAGGCGCTGCGCGATGGCACTGAGCGCGGCCTCGGTGACCACTTTTTCCACTTCCGAAACGCGAACCGGGCGCGCCAAGAACAGCGCAACCAGCGACAGTCGACCAGGTGCCAGCCCTTCTGGGGTCACGCCTTGGGACAGAGCCATAGTGGCCGGGGAGGCGGGCACGCGGATGGCCTGCTGCTCAGTCGCGGCGTCGGTGTATGACGGATAGAACCAGTGCACAGTCTGCGCGCCGTCGATGGCAAAGAGGCAGAGGTAAACATCGCGACCAAATCGGTTGCTGACGACGAAGCTGAATCCGTCGCCGTTCTCCACCCGCTCACCGCCGCGCATCGCCACGCGGTTCTTGTCGCGGCTCTGCGGATGGACGAAGACCTCAACCCCGAGGTGGGTGGCTGGCTCCGTGGGGCCAGTCTTCGAGCCGCCGCGCGCGACAAACTCGCCGCCGCGATGAAGTGAGGGCACTCCCCAAAAAACTGCGAAAGCCGCTGTAGCGGGCAGTGCCAGGCCAACCAGCCAGCGGCCTGTGCGCCGACGGCGTTTCGGCAGTCGCTCTAGCACCTGGCCCACGAAGTGCGGATCCTCGGCCGCGCGGGCGTGTCGCAATTGTTCGGCCGTGTCGCGCAGACGCTCGAAGGCTTGGCGACAACCAGCGCAATCGCTCAGATGGGCCTGCAGCTCGCCGGCCGTGTTGGTTGACAGCTCGCCCTCCATAAACGCCGCCAGGGTTTGTTCGTCTGGGCACTTCATTGAACCGACTCCTTGGGCAGCAGCTCGGCCAGCCGCTTCAACCCGTAGAAAATCCGCGAGCGGGCGGTCGATGGCGTGCGGCCGATGACCGCAGCGATCTCGTCGTAGGAGAGATCGTTGAAGTAGCGGAGAACCAGCGCATCTCGAAGTTTCTCGTCGAGCTGCGACAGGGCCAGCCGCAAGTGGCGGGCGTTCTCGTCCTGCTCGTGTAGGCTGTGCGGGCTGGCGAGGGCGCGCGTATTGGCCGTCGCATTGCTGTCGTCGTCGAATCCGAAGAAATGCGCCAATGCCTGGCGCCGGCGTTTCGAACGGCACAGGTTGCGGGCGATGTTGCGGGCGATGGTGTACAGGTACTGGCGAAACTTGCCCTTGGGACGATAGCGAAGGCGCGTGGCCCACAG
>PMBY01000325.1:26779-29359 GCA_003153875.1 Myxococcales bacterium
CACCATAACGCCCATCCCGGCGTTTTGTTGATGACGAAAGACGAAAACCGTGGCGATCGGTCGAGTAGGCGGGCGGCCTACGAGCGAGGCTTGCGCGCGCGACGCCGCCGCGCAGTTTGTCGGGGATTGGGCGAAGGCGAGGACAGGGCTTGCAGCATGGCCACGTCGCGCAGGTCCTTGTCCCGGCCACTGGCGCGCTTGTTGGCGATGAGCTCCCTGCGTCCGATGACGAACAGAGGAGGGTGCGCGAAATCCGCTTCCACGCGGCCCCGCCATGCCCGCGCGAACGTCACCCCACTGATCTTGGTCAGCACATCGATCCGCCAGGGCTTGCGGCCTAGCATCCAGATCTTTCCGGGAACTGCTAGCTCGCGCGCGGAAGGCACGCTGGCGCCGAACCCGAAGGCCAGCAAGGCTTCACGAAGTCGGCCGGCGTTTGTCCGTGCTGGATCCACGAAGACGTCGAGGTCCTCGGTCAGCCTGGGCTCGCCGTGGGCCGCGACGGCGTGGCCTCCCGCGAGCAGGAAGCGAACGCGCTTCGAGATCAGAAGCGACAAGAACTCGTTCCAGTCGGGACTTAGCTGGATCTTCACCGAACCAGATCCTCCTCAGCTTCTCTACCGCGGAGATACGTTCCTCGAGACTCAAGCGCGCGAGATCGCGCCGGTCGAATTCTTCGACCTCCCGAAAACTTGCTGCCGCACGCAGAATTCGCTCGAACACGGTCAGATTGTCCCACCTGTCCTACGACGAGGCAAGGCGGCTGCGCGAACCCGCCCCGCGGATCGCTCACTCTCCTACTTCCCCTTCCAGCAAGGCCAGGGCCCGCGGCAGGTCCGGCCGCAGTTGCAACACTGGCGCCAGCGGATCTTCACGCAGTCGCTTCATGCGCGCTGGCGCGGTCTTGATGGTGAAGGCCGCGGGATCGAGGCGGGCGTTCACTTCGGACCAGCGCAGGGGCATGGACACGCGGGCGCCGGGGACTGCGCGCGCACTGAAGGGGCCGGCGATGGTTTTGCCGTGACCGTTTTGCAGGCAATCCAGGTACACGTGGCCGGCACGTTGAGCGACGGCGCGGGTCAGGGTGGCGAGATCGGGATGATCGCGAACCATGATCTGGCCGAGCAATTGCGCAAGAGTTCGCGACTCGGCGTGGGTGAGTTGGCCGGCGAGGGGAACAAGAACGTGCAGTCCACTGCCGCCGCTGGTCTTGGCAAAGCAGGGCAGCTGAATGCGTTCGCATTGTTGGTGGATGGCGCGAGCCAGTTGCACCACATGGGCAAAGGGCGCGTCTTTGGGATCGAGATCCAGGATGCACCAATCCGGCCGTTCCAAAGAGCCGACCCGGCTGGCCCACACATGCAGTGGAATCGTGCCGAGGTTGGCCAGGTACAGGATCGATTCCACGTCGTCGCACAGGAAATACTCCAGCTCGCCCTGGCGCTCGTCGCTCCAGATGCGCACCCGGCGCACCCATTCGGGCGACCAGGCGGGCGCGTCCTTCTGAAAGAACGACGGCCCGGCGATGCCCTCGGGATAGCGGGTCAGCACCAGGGGTCGGTCGCGCAAATAGGGCAGCAGCCACGGCGCAATGGCGCGGTAGTAGTCAATGAGATCGCCCTTGGTGAATCCCTCGGCAGGCCAGAAGATTTTTGTCAAATTGGTAAGGGCAATCCGTTTCTCGATGTCGGGCTTGGCGATTGGTGGCTCAGCTTGCGCCTGCGGGCGGACACATTCCTCGGGCCGCTTGTCCGTGCGCCAGCGCAGGAAGATCGGCTGGCGCAGTAGTCCGTCGCTGGTGATCTCCTTGTAGCGCACCTCGCACACCAGGCGCGGCTTCACCCAGGTATGCTCTCGGCCGCGCGGAACTGGCCCCGAGCAAGGGGGCTCGGCCTGCACGTCGTCGTGCAGTTCCTGCGGCAGGCTAGCGAGATCCTTTTCGGCCAGGCCGCTGCCCACCCGTCCCATGTACACCAGTGCGCCGGATTCCAGCGCTGCCAGGTGCAAGGCTCCCAGCCCGCTGCGCAGGCCGCGAGGAGCGGTGTAGCCCACTACCGCGAAATCCGCGCTGCGGTCGCGCCGGATCTTCAGCCAGTCGGGCGAACGGCCGGCGCGATAGGGCGATTCGGCCCGCTTAGCCATCACGCCCTCCAGGCCCAGGCGCGCGATCTCCTCGAACATTTCTTGCCCACGCGTCTCGATATGGTCCACGTAGTGCAGCGGTCCCAGCGTCGGCAGCAATCGGCTGAGCAGCGCTTTGCGCGCGGAAAGCGGCAACGAGCGCAGATCGCGGTCTTCGAAACCCAGCAAGTCGAAAACGAACAAGCTGGCGGGCAAACTCAAGGCCGCGTGCTCGATGTCGGGTTGTCGGGCGAGCAGAGCCCGTCGCTGCAGACGCTCGAAACTGGGCCGGCCCTGCTCGTCGCATACCGTGATCTCGCCGTCGAGAACGACGTCACTGGGCAACGCGGCCAGCGCCGCCGCTAGATCGGGATACAGCGCCGTGGCGTCGCTGCCATGGCGGTAGAACAGCTTGCCCCGTCCACCCGCGTGAGCGGCCAGGGCGCGGAAGCCGTCGTA
>PMBY01000035.1 GCA_003153875.1 Myxococcales bacterium
TCGGGCAAGACCAACATCAAGCCCGACGGACAGACGGCGCTCGCCAAGCTGGCCCCCGTGCTCGCCGGGATAACCGATCGCAAGTATCTGGTCACCGGGTTCACCGACGACGTGCCGATTCACACCCAGCGTTTCCCCTCAAACTGGGAGCTCTCCACCGCGCGGGCCGTCGAGGTGGTGAAATTCTTGGTGGCGAGCGGACTCAAGCCGCAACAGGTGGCAGCCGCCGGTTACAGCGAGTTCGATCCGGTGGTGGCCAACGACGCGCCCGAACACCGTGCGCAGAACCGACGCATCGAGATCGTGTTACAGCCGAATCTTTCCGATTTGCCCTCGCTCGAGAATCTTCAGGGCGGCGCAAAATAGCGCAACTACCAGCCGAGAGGGCGGCAAGGCGCTGACGGCCTGCGTGGCAGACCGCCACACGTGGCAGACTGCCACGGGCCGTTTGCCGGCGGTGATGGCGCTGGGCCGGCTGCCGTTGGCCGAAGCATCTGGCACCGCTTGTGCAGGCCTCGGAGCAAGAGGCAGCTCGTGCGAAGAACCTCCCTGGTCGAATCGGCGTCCGGTCAATCAAGCGGCGGCAAGCCAATTGCCCCTCCCCGGCGCCTGCTGGTGGCGGAAGACGACAAGGAGTTTCGCGGCCTGTTGACGGCAGCCCTTCGGTCCGATGGATATGAAATCGTCGAGGTAGCCACGGGATTCGAGCTGCTGGACGCTCTCATGAGGTTTTCGACTTCCAATGCCAACGGGCGTTCCTTCGACCTGGTCATCTCAGATGTGCGAATGCCCGGATTGAACGGCATCACCGCTCTGGCAAGGCTGGGCGGCGGCCACAAGGCCCCGCCGGTCGTCTTCGTCACGGCATTCGGCGACGACGAGGTGCATGAGCAGGCGCGGCAAGTCGGTGCCATAGACGTGCTGGACAAGCCGCTCGACATGGATGATCTGCGTGCCTTCGTGGCTGAGTTTCTGGCGGGTCACACGCGCTGAGCACAGCGTGACAGATCGCCTCGCGAGGCGATCTGCTACGTTACGCTGACGCCGGAAATCGAGGGGCGCTGCAGTCGCGTCTCTATTCGCGTCCCTCGACCTGCTTGAACCAGCTCTTCGGCAGCCATCCCCGCACCCGACGAACCAGCGGACTTGCCTGGGGCTCCGGCAGCGAGGGATTGAGGATCTGCTCGTCGTAGATTGCGTTGATGTCGCCACTGGTGAGGACCGCGACCACCTTCTGTTTCGAGTCTTGGGATTCGACCACAAGAAGATCTTTGCTCTCGAACCGGGCCATCTTGGCAAGGGCGGAAAATAGGCTCTGATCGCCGGTGACCGTGACGGCTGGGGTGGCAAGATCGCGGGCCACGACCAGATTGGATAGGGCGGCACGGCTGCTCAGCGTGTATCGCACGGCCTCGAACGAGACCACACCCACCAGAGCGCCGTCTTCGCCCAACACCGGCAGACAAGTTAGCCTGCTGGAGGAAAAGCGCTCGAGGACCGCAGCGAGAGGCGTTCGCTCGCTTACCGGCAGAGGCGGCGGGCTGGGACGCAGGGCCAGGATGTCCTGGACCGTGGAGCGTTCGAGCAGGGTTCGAATGATTCGGCGCTGGTGTGCAGGAGAGGACAAGCGGGCCGGAAGCTGCTTTTCGTAAATGGTCCGGTTTCTGACCAGCAAGAACCCCAGCATGCACACGAACATCGTGGGCACCAGGAGCTGGTAGTTGCCGGTCATCTCGCTGACCATGATGATGGTGGAGATGGGAACGCGAGCTGCGGCTGCGAAGAAGCCTGCCATGCCCACCATTGCGAAAGCGCCTGGGTCAGGAACCAGAGCAGGTTGCCATCCGTGGAAGATCAATCCCACGGCGCCGCCAAGCGAGCCGCCGATCACGACCGCCGGTCCGAAGACGCCNNGTTGACAGCGCCTCAGGCACGAAGAGACCGACGGCGCCCACGATCAGGCCTCCCAGGGCTGGCTTCAGCCACGGCGGCATGGCCAGCTTCCGGAACCAGTCGCGGATTCCGTAGAATACTCGGGGATAGGTGCGGCCACCGAACGCCACTACCAGCGCGAGCACGAGGTATGGGCCGAGCTCGAGCGGAGTTCGGAACCGAAAATTCGGCGTCTCGAACAGAGGGGTCCAACCGAAGATCGAGCCGAACGTGCTGTAGGCAACGATTGAGGATAGGATGGCCGGCGCGATGACCTCGTATTCGAGGTCCATCTCGCGGTAGAGCACCTCGGCTGCGAACAGGGCGCCGGCCAGCGGGGCGCGGAAGATGGCGCCAATGCCAGCGCCCAATCCGGCGGCCATGAGCGTGCGACGCTGGCGGGTCGAGAGCCCGAGCCAGCCCGCGACCGTGGACCCGAGACCGGCGCCGATCTGGGCAATTGGTCCTTCGCGCCCCGCTGACCCGCCGGTGCCCATGGTGATGGCGGCGGTGATGGCTTTCACAAATGGTACGCGAGCCCGGATCTTGCCGTCGCGAAAGTGATAGGCGTCGATGGCAGCGTCGGTGCCGTGTCCCTCCGCCTCGGGTGCCAGCCAAAACACGAGCAGGCCGCTCACCAAGCCGCCCAGCGCGGGAAGCACGAAGAGGATCAGACGCGACAGCGGACGCGCAGTTGCGGCGAAGAGCGAAACCTCGCCTAACGGCCCGGGCGGTCGGTATCCCGCCATCCCGTCGAGAAACAAATGCTTGGAGTACCCGAGCAGGTAGTGAAACCCTGCCGCCCCAAAGCCGGCGATCACTCCGACCACTGCGCACAGAACCAGCAGCGTTCCAAAATCTACGAAGTGGCGGCGCAAGTCAGGCGCATTGCGGTCGGGAACAATCACTGCGAATCCTCTGGCGCTTTCATAGCGCACGCGGTGCCAACTCCCCAAGATCGTCGACGACTTTTCGCTGCGCTCGAGGATTTTCTGCCGGACCATGTCGACGCGGCAGGCAAGCGCAGATTGCGACAGCGATGAATGGAACGGGGTTGACCACGCTCGCGCGGACATCGGATACATCCTTGCAGGAGTATTTGGTGTAGTGTCTCTCGTCAGTTACAAGAAACTCGATTGAGGCCCATGGCGCGCGGATGCTGGCGTTGATCGTCCGCATGGGACAGTCGGGGAGACCGCTCTTGTGGCCGGGCGGCAGAGCGTCCACGTGTCCGCCGCTCGCAAGCCTTTATCGGAAGTTGTAGCCCGAGGTAGCTTTCTGGCGCTGCCGGGTGGCGTGCAGCTCGCTTACGCTAGTCTCGATCCAGGCGCCTCGAGCACCGCGACAGACGTTGAACTTGGAAGCGCTCCACACGTAGCACACTTGACCGTCCTGGCTGGGTCCACAAACTGGCAGAGCCGATCTGGCCAGGACGACCTGAGTCTCTCGCTGGCCGCAGGCTGAAGGTATGGCCAGCCTGTGATGGCAGGAGCACGCCGCCGCACCAGCCAACAACGCCATGACAATTGCTCTTCGTAGCTCCTGAATGTGCCGCATTGTTGGACACCACGACTGGGCTCGCTGACGTGGCCGCATCGATCCACTCCTTGATGGCAATTTGACTGGCGGCGCGAATGCGCATTTCTCGCTGCCGCTCGATCACACGCAGATTCACCTGCAGATTGCGTGCCAGGGATGAACTTGGCTCCATCGTGTGCCATCCTTCGCGCCGCCGCCCCCGGTGGGCTGCTCTTAGAACATGCGAATTCTGTTGGCACGTCACGGTGAGACCGACTGGAACACGGAAGGCCGCTATCAGGGCCAGGGTTTCGATATTCCGCTTTCCGAAGCTGGACGCTTTCAGGCCCAGGCATTGGCCTCCCGCCTGACGGATTTCAAGTTCACGCGAATCGTTTCCTCGCCACTCCTGCGGGCCAAACAGACCGCCGAGATCGTTCTCGGTGATCGTTCAGTTCCCTTGACCCTCGACCCTGGTTTGATGGAGATCGCCCATGGGGATTGGGAAGGGCTGCTGGATGCGGAAGTGAAGGAACGGGATGAATCTCGCCGCCGGGCATGGCGGGAGACTCCGCATCTTGTGACCCTTCCTGGTGGCGAGTCCCTGGAACAAGTCATGGTCCGTGCCTGGAGCGCCTTGTGCAGGGCCTGTCATGGACTTCAATCGCAGGAGACCCTGCTCATGGTTTCTCACGACGGCGTGAACCGCGTGCTGCTCTGCCGGGTTCTCGGGCTGAGCCTGGCGCGGGTATGGGCGTTCCGTCAGGCTCCTGTTTGTTTGAACCTGCTGGAAGGATCCGATCCGGAACATCTGTCGCTGGTTCGCCTCAACGATGCCTCGCACCTGACGCCGCTCTTCGGAGAGGTGGTTCATCGCCGGGTTTGAAGCGAGATCCAAACGGATGAGGACTCCATTGCCTGCGCGAACCCTTCGTCCGCTCTCCGGCTCTTAGTAGTTGTGATGTCAGCGAATACGGAACATTCGGTGGGCAACGGCGAGCACCTCTGCATCCTGGTGGGCGCCCCGGACCCGGTGCTACGACAAAGGCTTACGTCGGCGTTGCGGCTTCGTGGCCACGAAGTCCTGGAAGCGGCCGATGCCCAGGATATGTGCGACCGGCTGGCGGAGCATGCCGATCAGACGGACAACCCACTCGATCTCATCCTGTGCGGGGGCCTCTTTGCGGAGAAGGAAGACCCGGAGTTGGCCCAGCGCCTTGCCTCCCCCGGAGTCACTCGCGCTTTGGTTCTGATCCCATCTGGCGGGTTCCTGTCCACGGCCGCGCGGGCGCAGCGTCTGGGGGCCAACGCTGTCATAGGAGAGCTGCCGGTCGTCGAGGATCTGTGGGAGATCTTGAAGAAAGCGGCGAGCGGTCCGCACTCGCCGTCCGACGGTCAGAGTTGAGTCCTGGAAGGGCTGTCAGCGGGGCGGCATGCCTTTGAGCGCGCCGCCGTTGGTCACATCGGAGAAGCCATTGTTCTCCAGAATGACCTTGGCCTGCCCGCTGCGATTGCCCGACCGGCAATACACGACGATGGCGCGCTTGTGGTCGCCGAAATCGGCCAGCCGCTTCTCCACCTGGTCGAGGGGAATGTTGGTTGCGCCCGGGTACGCCCCTGCCGCGAATTCGGCAGGCGTGCGCACGTCGACCACCAGCGCGCCTGCCTTGATCTTCGCCCGCACCGTGGCTGCGTCGGTGCCGCCAGCGCGGCACGCAGAAACAGCGGCCAGAAGGGCAAAGCCCGCCACGATTGTCGAGATAGTTCTCATCAGGTCATCTCCCTTTTTCGACCAAGATGGTGGCATGCACGCGGAGGCATTGCCAGGACCCGCATGACTTGAAGGAGGCGATCGATCAATATGTCGTCCATGAGCACCGACGAGCCCAGGGATCACCACGGCAATCCCGCCGACCTGAANNGTCTACGCCGTCGACGTGGAGCCGCAGTTGCTCTCTCTGCTGCGTGACCGCGTCGCCAGCGCAGGGCTGCAAAACGTGACGCCGGTGCTGGGCCTGGCCCATGACCCGCTGGTTCCGGCCGTTGCCTGCGATCTCATCCTGGTGGTGAATGTCTTTCACCATGTGCCCGAAAAGGCCGCGTACCTGCGGCGATTGCAGGACGGGCTCCGTCCCGGAGGCCGGCTGGCGCTCATCGATTTTCACAAGCGCGAGTTGCCGGTGGGTCCGCCCGTGGATCACAAGCTCTCCCGCGAGGACTGCCTGGAGCAGGTCCACGCGGCGGGATTGCAGGTGGCAACCGAGCTTGATTCGCTTCCGTACCAGTACTTTCTCATCGTGAGCCCCAAGGAATCCCATGTCCGATAAGGCTTTCCAGGACTACTACCTCGACAGCGTTGCCCAGTGCTACGGGTGCGGACGGCTGAACGCCGATGGCCTACAGATCAAGACCTTCTGGGAGGGCGAAGAGAGCGTAACCCGCTACCGGCCGCGCCCCTACCACACCGCCATTCCCGGATTCGTCTACGGCGGGCTCATCGCCTCGCTGGTCGACTGCCACGGAACTGGCACCGCTGCTGCGGCTGCCTACCGCGCGGAAGGCCGCGCCATGGACTCGGATCCGCCGCTTCGCTACGTCACCGCCTCGCTGCATGTGGACTACCTCAAGCCCACACCGATCGATGGCGAACTGGAGTTGCGCGGGCGTGTGAGGGAGATCAAGGGCCGCAAGGTCATCGTCGAGACCACCGTGTATGCCGCCGGAGTGGCGACGGCACGTGGTGAAGTCGTCGCCGTGCAGATGCCCAAGAGCTTCATCGGCGGCTGAACCGATCAGCCGCCCTTGTGCGGCGACACGCGGCAGGTCGAGAAACCGAAGATCGAGTACAGCGGGCAGCTTCCCACCAGGCCCGTGGCCAGTGGCACCAGACCGATATACCCGAGCGCGGTGTGTGGTCCAACGAACGTCAGGCTGAGCAAGCCCAGCCCAAGTAGCACGCGCAGCGCGCGGTCGACCAGATGTTCATTCTTCGCAAGCAAACGTGACATGGCACCCTCCTTGGTCAGGGCCAGCGGCTTTTTGCCATGACCCTTCGGCATGTAAGAGCCACGACGCAACCAAAAGGATTCACGCGAACCCAAATCAACGAAGCTGGCTCTCACCAGGCAAGTCATGAACTTCACCTTTCCTGCCCTGTTTTTCGCTGGTGCGCTGACATTCCTCTCGCCCTGCGTACTTCCACTGGTGCCTATCTACCTGGCTATGCTCGCGGGCGCCTCTGCGGTCGCCCTGCGCGATGGCTCGCGCGGCAAAGGACTGGTTGCGTCCACGATTGCGTTTTCGCTCGGGCTTGCGGCTCTATTCGTGATGCTGGGTCTTGCCGCATCGGCGGTGGGCCGGACCCTCTCGGGCCACCGCGCCCTCGTGTTCCAACTGGCGGGGCTGGCCATCTTCCTGGCGGGGCTGAAACTGCTGGGCTTTCTGCGCGTTCCCTTGCTCGATCGTGAGGCGCGTCCCTGGCTGGCCTCGGTTCGTCGGGGTGGCGGCCTTGCGTGGCCCTTCCTATTCGGGGCGGCCTTTGCACTCGGTTGGAGTCCCTGCGTTGGTCCAGTGCTCGGCTCGGTGCTCGCGTTTGCCGGCACGGCAGGAAGCCCGACGAAGGCTGCGCTGTATCTTGGAACCTATGCGCTCGGCCTGACGCTGCCACTGGTTGCCGTGTCTCTGGTGGCACCAATAGCGTTGCGGCTGCTGGACAGGGCCAAACGACATCTGCGCGTGTTCGAACTGGCCAGCGGAACCCTGCTCGCGGCAATGGGCCTGTTGCTGATCACCGGGCACGAATCGCTGGTCATGAGTCCACGAGCAGCATTAGCGGCACCGGGGGCAGTCGCCTCGTCCATCACGCCAGCGCCCGTCCCGGCCACGTGTAACGCAGGAGTCTCGCCTGCACCGCAGGCACTCGAAGCTTCCTCCGCCGTTGCAGCGGAGGGCATGCCCACCATGCTGGAATTCGTGGCTGCAGGCTGCCCTATCTGTCAACGCATGCACTCGGTGGTGGCAGCGGCCGAGCACGACTGTTCTCAGCACGGCATCCGCGTCCGGCAGGTCGATGTTTCCACGACGGAAGGCCGCGCGGCCGCTGCCAAGAACAGCGTGTTCGGCGTGCCCACGTTTCTGTTTCTGGACGGCGCTGGCAAAGAAGTGGCGCGCCTGGTTGGCGAGCAGCCACTGCCGGTGCTCATCCAGTCTCTGGAAGTCCTTGCGGGCGAGAAATGCGACGGATTCAGCCC
>PMBY01000102.1 GCA_003153875.1 Myxococcales bacterium
GCATCGGCATACCCCTGGCCGCTGGCCTGCTCTACCCAGTGTTCGGCCTGTTGCTTTCACCCATGATCGCAAGCGCCGCCATGAGCCTTTCGTCGGTCTCGGTCATCGACAACGCGCTCCGGTTGCGCAAGCTCGCCTTGTGAAGACATCTGGTTTGCTCGGGAACCCTTTGCCCGCTCTCCGGCTCTCAGTAACCGAGATGTCAGCGAACACGGAACATGCGGTGGGTAAAAGCGCGCACCTCGCCATCCTGGTCGGCGCCCCTGACCCCCTGTTGCGACAAAGGCTCACGTCGGCGTTGCGGCTTCGGGGCCATGAAGTTTTGGAAGCGGCCAATGCCCAGGACATGCGCGACCGGCTGGCGGAACACGCCGATCGAACGGACAGACCGCTCGATCTCATCCTGTGCGGGGGGCTCTTTGCGGAGAAGGACGATCCGGAACTGGCTCAGCGCCTTGCCTCTCCGGGAGTCGCGCGGGCCTTGGTGTTGATCCCGGCCGGTGGGCTCCTGTCCACGGCCGCGCGGGCGCAGCGTCTGGGGGCCAACGCTGTCATGGGAGAGCTGCCGGTCGTCGAGGATCTGTGGGAGATCTTGAAGAAAGCGGCAGGCGGCCTGATCTCGCCGTCCGAAGGCCACACGTGAGTCCGCTATTCCCCGTCAGCAGGGAGGCATGTCTTTGAGCGCACCGCCGTTGGTCACGTCGGAGAAGCCATTCTTCTCCAGGATCACCTTGGCCTGTCCGCTGCGATTGCCCGACCGGCAATACACGACGATGGCGCGCTTGTGGTCGCCGAAATCGGCCAGCCGCTTCTCAACTTGGTCGAGGGGAATGTTGGTTGCGCCCGGGTACGCCCCTGCCGCGAACTCGGCCGGCGTACGCACGTCGACCACCAGCGCGCCTGCCTTGATCTTCGCCCGCACCTTCGCTGCATCGTTGCCGCCAGCGCGGCACGCAGAAACAGCGGCCAGAAGGGCAAAGCCCGCCACGATTGCTGAGATAGTTCTCATGAGGCCATCTCCCCTTTTCTACCAAGATGGTGGCATGCACGCGGAGGCATTGCCAGGACCCGCATGACTTGAAGGAGGCGATCGATCAAAATGCTTGCCCCAAGGAATCCCATGTCCGATAAGGCGTTCCAGGACCACTACCTCGACAACGTTGCCCAGTGCTACGGGTGCGGACGGCTGAACGCCGATGGTCTACAGATCAACACGTTCTGGGAAGGCGAAGAGAGCGTCACCCGCTACCGGCCACGCCCATACCACAACGCCATTCCCGGATTCGTCTACGGCGGGCTCATCGCATCGCTGGTCGACTGCCACGGAACTGGCACCGCTGCTGCGGCTGCCTACCGCGCAGAAGGCCGCCCCATGGACTCAGATCCCCCGCTTCGCTACGTCACCGCCTCGCTGCCCGTGGACTACCTTCAGCCCACACCGATCGATGGCGAACTGGAATTGCGCGGGCGTGTGACGGAGGTCAAGGGCCGCAAGGTCATCGTCGAGACCACCGTGTATGCCGCCGGAGCGGCGACGGCACGGGGTGAAGTCGTCGCCGTGCAGATGCCCAAGACCTTCATAGGCGGTTGAACGATCAGCCGCCCTTGTGGGGCGACACGCGCCAGGTGGAGAAGCCGAAGATCGAGTAGAGCGGGCAGCTTCCCAGCAAGCCCGTGGCCAGCGGCACCAACCCGATATACCCGAGCGCGGAATGTGGTCCAACGAACGTCAGGCTGAGCAAGCCCAGCCCAAGTAGCACGCGCAGCGCGCGGTCGACCAGATGTTCATTCTTCGCGAGCAAACGTGACATGACGCCCTCCTTGGTCAGGGCCAGCGGCTTTTTGCCATGACCCTTCGGCATGTAAGAGCCACGCCGCAACCAAAAGGATTCACGCGAACCCAAATGAACGAAGCTGGCTCTCGCCAGGGTCCTGATCGGCGTTCCCCCTGAACTGACTTCTGGGTCGTTCACCGCAGGGGTTAGGTCAAAGACTGGTCCGCCGACGCCCTTGAAGTCACCCGTATATTCGGCTATACGCATATATAGGTGACCTATGAAAGACGCGGCTCAGTTCTTCAAGGTTCTCTCTGACCAAGCCCGGCTCAAGATCATTTGGTTACTCTTTCACCATGAGGAGCTGTGCGTCTGCGACGTCATGGCCGCGTTGGGCATCACGCAGTCCAAAGCCTCGCGGCACCTGGCCACGCTCAAACACGCGGGCCTGGCCACCGACCGGAAGGATGGTCTGTGGTCGCACTATGCGCTCCGGCAGGCGCAAGACAAACTGGCCAAGACCCATCTCGCGCTTCTGCGGCGTAGCCTGGCCGCCCGGCCCGATGCCGCCCCGCTGCTCAAGACGCTGCAACGCTGGCTGGATGGCAAGAAGCCACGCATGGTTTGCGCCAAAGCCGCCGCCTGTGCGGCCAAGGCTGGATCGAGCAGGCAGTGATGGACAGAGTGAAGGGGCGGCCCCCGCTCAGCCTGCGCGGGCTGAAAATGGCTCTGCTCCTCGCTGGCCTGGCCACCTGGTGGCTCGTGTATCGAAATCTGGAGGCGTTCGCCCGCTGGTTGGTACACGACCTCCTCTCGATGGCCGCCACCTCACGGCTGACCTCGGCCTTGGAGTTCTTCGTCTACGAGGCGCCCAAGGTGCTGATGCTGCTCTTTGTGGTGGTCTTCGGCGTGGGCATCGTGCGCTCTTTCTTTACGCCCGAGCGCACCCGGCGGATGCTGGCGGGCCGACGACTGGCGGTTGGCAA